>JANQSK010000225.1 GCA_028284105.1 Anaerolineae bacterium | reverse complement strand
CACTGCTGCTTGGAGGCGAAACGGCCGTAACGCCGGAAAAATGCCGCCAAATTCAGCTGGATACAGTAAGTATTCCAGCCCAAAAGCTCTGTACACATCTCAAACATCTCGAAGCAGATGATCCATTAACACAATCTGTGCTCTCAGCACTAATGGCATGGGATTATCAAATGAGCTCAGAAAGCATTGAGGCGACGATGTTCCAAACTTGGGTTGTTCATCTGGTAGAGACTTTACAAACACAGCTACCAACCCATCTTCACGACCTGCTGTTAGGATTGGGACCTCATGAAAATTTTCAACCAGTCAATGATTTTCAAGGACAGCTTCTGGTGACGCTCATCAATATGCTTAACAATCCAGATTCCCAATGGATAGCACATGAGGAGAAAGATTCCCTTTTGTTAGATTGCTTGAGAAAAACGGCCGTTTCCCTTCAACATCACTTTGGTTCAGATAAAACCATTTGGCGATGGGGACAACAACATCGAACAACCTTAAAACATGCCCTTGGCGTCGTTTCACCCCTTAATAAGCTCCTCAATGTGGGTCCCGTTCAAATGGCTGGTGATGGGTATACGATTCAGCAAACAAGCATGCACCCCCCTACGGCGCAAAAGTTTGACTTTCAAAATAATGCAATCTCAGTATCTACCCGAATGATTGTCGATCTTTCAGATTGGAATAACTTTCAACTAAATCATGCACCAGGGCAATCTGGCCGTTGGCACAGTAAGCATTACGATGATTTAGTTGATTTCTGGCAAAACGGCCGTTTGTTACAGCTCCCTTGGGACAAAAAAACTATCAAATCAAAGGTAACTGATTCACTGTTACTATTGCCTCAAAAAAGGAATTTCCCATAAAATAGGCTCGATAACTAATATCCTTCTGAAGTTTTACATAAAAATGTTATAATTCTTCGAAACTTAATCTGTAATCTTAGGCGGGTAAAACTTAGAGTTGAGCAAACAACCTTTCAATAATCTGCTAAGAAAATTCCGTGTTTGGGGAATTCTTCGAAGTTAAAATCTAAAAATTGTGGCACCATGCAGGCTTATCGCTGTGACATTCCTAAATCCATCGCTTTCATCACTCAAAGCCAAACTGTCCACTTAAGTAATTTACAAAACTAATCTAAAAGAGGAAGTAAATTTAATTTGTAAATTACTCGTAAATCGCAAGCAGAAAAAATCATTTGGGACATTTGTGATTTACCAATATTGCGGCATAAATAATGAGTAATAAAGAAAAATCAGACCAATCACCATCTCAAATTGGTCAATACACCACGCAAAATACCGTCAATCAAACCAATGTTTATACCGTTTTTTCGGGACAAGACAGTTCAGAACAAACCGTTTATATTGAGCAACTCAACTCAACTGATAAAGACCAAGCGAAATCATTTCAACAACGTATCACTCAACTTCAAGAGTTGGAGGGAACCTCTATTGCTCCTATTTTAGATTCTGGCACTGATGAGTCAGGCAAGCCATACGTTGTTTATTCCGCTGAAAATGGTCAACTCCTTTCATCCTTTTTAAATGAGAACTTTCA
>JANQSK010000170.1 GCA_028284105.1 Anaerolineae bacterium | reverse complement strand
AAATATCAGTGGGGATAGAATCAAATTTTATTTGACTGAAGCGATCATTATTGGAACAAAATAGTTAGAAATCTCATGAAAAAATATCATTTCTGGATTACCGGATGCCAAATGAATTACGCCGATGCCCGACGTGTCGCCACAGAGCTTGAAAAGCTTGGCTATCGGGCAACCCCTCAAATTGATGAGGCGGATGTGGTTGTCTTGCAAACCTGCACGGTTCGGCAGCAATCGGAAGACAAGGCGTATGGAAAACTCCACAATCTCAAAGCCTCTAAAAAGAAGAATCCTGACAAAACGATTGCTGTCATGGGATGTGTTGTCGGCGTCCGTGGAAATGAGCATTTAAAACAAACATTCCCCTTTGTGGATGTGTTTATGGAGCCAGCAACGGATGGACAGCCGTTAGTCTCGCATCTTACCCAACAAGATGGCTTTGAAATTGAGCAAGAAGAATCGGCACATCGTCACGCTTTGTTAGATGGTGAGGTGATTTTGCCAGCTCATGAAATCGGACATGTGGTGCAAGCCCCAGTATCTATTGTGTATGGGTGCTCACACGCCTGTACCTTCTGCATTATTCCTCAAAAACGAGGCATTGAACGCAGTCGCCCTGTTGGTGAAATTGCTGCTGAGGTTCGTTCGTTGGTTCGCCAAGGGGTAAAAGAAGTCATGCTCCTTGGGCAAATTGTAGATCGCTATGGATACGACGTGCCTGATGGCCCAGATTTAGCTGATTTGCTTCGTGTCATTAATGACATCGAAGGGCTTGAGCGTGTTCGGTTCTTAACGAGTCATCCAAACTATATGACGGACAAGATTTTAGAGGCGGTTCGTGACTTGCCCAAGGTAATGCCACAAATTGAAGTGCCCATTCAAGCTGGGAATAATGAAGTGCTTGTCAATATGAAGCGCGGTTACACGCGTGAAGAGTATCGTGATCTAGTTGCTCGCATTCGTCGCATTGTGCCAGAAGCGTCTATCAACTGTGACATCATTGTGGGATTCCCCGGTGAAACGGAAGAACAGTTCCAAGATACCTATGATATTTTGGATGAACTCCGAATTGATAAAATTCATTTGGCTCGTTATAGTCCTCGTCCTGGCACCGTCAGTGCGCGTCGTATGGAAGATGATGTGCCTGATGCTGAAAAACGGCGTCGTTTCCACATCATTGAAGATTTGCATCGTCGGGTTGCTGAAGAGAAAAATGCTTCTTACATGGATCAGGTTGTTGAAATTCTTGTTGAAGATATGCACAAAGATCGCTGGCGTGGTCGTACTCCACAAGGTAAATTGGTCTTTATTGAAGACCCGCGTAACTTAAAAGGGCATTTGGTTAAGGTTCGCATCAATCACGCAGGCCCATGGAGCATGTCTGGCGAGGCGATTGATAAACCAGAAAGCGCCCCTGAGTCAGAAACGGCCGTTGATAGTATACCTATTGCTTTAATCTAAAATAGAAAATCGTTCAAAAAATATTTTAGCGCAATGATTAACACATTGCGCTTTTTTTTATTTAATGGGGGTTTGGTCTTAGTCCGTGTCGAAAAGATAGGATTTATATCGGTTGATTACATCGATATGGATGGGGTCATAATCGGCGTGAAGTAAGACGCTTTTGAATGGATCTTCGTGCTCTAAAAAGATGCCATACACTTTGATATCAGGATTTCGCTCATTTCCTGTTTGTAAAACGCCAAACTGCTGGTCGATGCCTTTGAAGTTTGAAAGAGGTTCAATCCAAAAATCCTTTTTACCATAACGGCCGTCTTCTACTTCAATCGCATTGGAATGATACGTTACCTTCCACACCATCCCTGAGCGCATGTAAGTGACGCCCACAACAATGCCAAAAATGATCGCGATGAACCCGCTGATAATGATCATGGTCCAATTCAAACGAAATAAGCCATAAAAGAGTAATAGCAGTGTGGGGGTTAAGATCAACCACAGGGCATTTTTCTGCGTTTGGTGCAGCGTAAATGTTTCTGGTGAGAGGATTACCTTTTGAAACGGCCGTTTGCCAAACTCCGTTTCCATGGGGGCCGCCATTGCGATAGGATCTTGTAACAACGCTTTTTTCATTAAATCTAATTATCTTCAAATTAGAGCGATTACAAAAAAATACTTATGTGACTTTTAAAGTGGAGTTGGGTCAAATAGAGTGTAATTTGAAATAAGCCTCACGGGAAAGGGGCATATTCGTAAATCACAACCATTGAAGCTAATTTAATTTTTAAAACTTTTTGTGATTTACCTAATTAAGGAGAAAATTTCATGTTTAAAGAGTTTCAAGAGTTTATTGCAAAAGGCAACGTTATTGATTTAGCTGTTGCTGTCATCATTGGTGGCGCATTTGGTGCGATTGTTAAATCATTTGTGAATGACATCATCATGCCTGTATTGAGCCTGTTCACAGGCGGTATTGATTTTGCAAACCTGTTCTGGGCTTTGGACGGGGGAGATTATGCGACATTGGCTGCAGCCCAAGAGGCAGGCGCCGCAACATTAAGCTACGGTCTATTTATTAATGCCATCATCAATTTCTTAGTGGTTGCATTTGTGATTTTTATAATTGTGCGCGAAATCAACAAGATGAAGCGAGAAGAAGAGGCAGCGCCTGCAGCACCGCCAGAACCTTCTGCTGAGGAAAAATTACTGGGTGAAATTCGTGATTTGTTGAAAAAATAATTGCTGAACTCTATTGATTAGCAGTTTGTGGGGTTGGAGCCTCTAAGGGGATGTTGTGTCAAACAGCATCCCTTTTTTTGTGTATTATCATCACCTGAGTAATTTCCCTTGTGGTATGATCGCATGTATGAGCACATCTTCCCAATCCTTCACATCAGAACAACTTTTAGCCGATTATCGAATGGCATTCCGTAGCCGCCAGATGAGTTTGATGGCGCGTCAAGAGGTCTTGAACGGCCGTGCCAAATTTGGCGGTTTTGGCGATGGTAAAGAACTGCCGCTTATGGCGATGTCCCATTTTTTCAAGCCTGGTGATTTTCGTAGTGGCTACTATCGTGACCAAACATTGCTTCTGGCATTGGGGGACATCACGGTTGAGAGTTATTTTGCTCAGCTTTATGCACATGCCAGCATGGAACATGAAATGAGTTCAGCTGGGCGGCAAATGCCCACACATTTTGCGACCCATCTGCTCGATGAAAA
>JANQSK010000160.1 GCA_028284105.1 Anaerolineae bacterium | reverse complement strand
GAGGCCGTTTTCCTTATCACCTTAATTCAAAATATCTCAACAAACACTTTTTTGCGTGCATTGTGCACGGCCTAAGGGTGGATTGCAGTATGCCTGATTAGGAGCTAGCAATGGCGATTAATGCATTATCTGAACAAACCGATGCAGCAATTAATGGATGTCCTTACCACGCTGCGAAACAAAAAACGAATGATTATGGCGCCACAAACGGCCGTTCTATCTATAAGGACGAAGACGGCATTTGGCGCATTCAAAGCTATGATGTTGCACGCACCATACTACGCAGCAATGCAGTGAAGCAAGCTGGGTTTCAAGCCGAGGTGATTGGTGAATCACTGTCACTTGGGAATGACCCCATGCTTTTTAAAGAAGGACCAGAACATCACGCGCTACGTAAGAACACCGCCCGCTTTTTTACGCCCAAAGCTGTAAAAGAGTACGATGACATGATTATTAACTACGTCGATGAAATGCTGGCTCATTTCAAACAGGTAGGACGTTTGGATTTGAGCGAGCTAACAATGAAGCTTGCCGTGCGTGTTGCCTCCAAGGTGGTTGGGCTGACCAACAGTAACCTTGAAGGGATGACAAAAAGAACTGAAGTGTTCTTCAACCTAGAGCCTCTCTCAAAAGAGGATTTCAAAACATTTAAAGGCATTCTTCGCTTCTTCGAATCTCAATATTACACACTTCGCCTCTTCCTCCTTGATGTTCGTCCCGCTATCAACGCCCGCAAAAAAGAGCGTCAAGAAGATCTCATTTCACATTTGATTGATCTAGACTACAAACCGCTTGAAATCCTAACTGAATGTTTACTCTTCAACGCGGCAGGCATGGTCACCACCCGCGAATTCATCTCAATTGCTGCGTATCACATGCTAACCAATGACACACTACGTGAAGATTATTTAGCAGCTGATCATAAAAAGCGTCATGAAATTCTTCACGAAATTCTTCGACTAGAACCGGTTGTTGGAAAGTTGTATCGACGAACCACGGCCCCCGTTGAGCTAAACGTTGAGGGTGAAACAATCATTATTCCGAATGACACCCTCATTGCGCTCAACATTTATGATACCAATTTAGATGAATCATCATTAGGTACTCCAACGGATATTGTTTGTCCACATCGTGAATTACCCAAAGGTGTGCAATCTTTTGGTATGAGTTTTGGGGATGGGGCACATCGTTGTCCTGGTGCGTTCATTGCTATTGAAGAAACTGACATTTTCCTCACGCGCTTTTTGACAATGGAGGGTCTCCGAATCGAGCAAGAACCTAACATCACCCGAAACGACCTCATCGAAGGATACGAAATTCGCGACTTCATTGTTGCCGTTGATTAAATAAAAAAGCCGATGAGTTTGTAATGCACACTCATCGGCTACCATTTTCTTTCTCACTTTGCACCTTAATCCACTCTAAAATCTTGGGAAAAAGCTCCTTTTTTGCAGCTTTTCCTCGCACCAATTGGCTGTGACTAAACTCTTTACTAAATCCAGATTCAACTGTGCCCGTAAGCCATGTCTTCTCTTCACTGCCGAGCGCATTAAAGAGCTTGAGACAGCCAGAAATGGGTGCAATGCGATCATTGCCCCCCGCTACCATAAACGTCGGAATCTTGATTTGAGCCAACCCCTTTAAATAATCGAAGCCATCTTCCCCAAGCCAGCGTTCACGAATATTCCAGGTTGCCCATTGAGCCAAGAGTCTCGTTGGCTCTGTCTCGTTGCCTATAGGAATCAAGGATATCGGTGTCTGGTTGAGGAGTGTTGTTAAAACCCAGAGAAAAGCAACGCTCAATTTTTGATGAAATTTGAGCGCGCCATCAGTCGCTTGAGCACCTAAGGTGACGAGACCAGCGAGAAGGTTTTGTTGCTCAGGGTGATGAGACAAATACATGAGCGGCAGATGGCCTCCTCCGCTATGTGACACCCAAATAAGTTGTGATTTGTCCGTTTTCTCAAGAACGGCCGTTATTGCCGTTGGCACATCATGAAATGCAGGATACTCAAAATTTTGACGAGAAGAAGCGGCTTGACTGTCTCCATGCCCACCCCACTCAAGAATCCAACAATCCAAGCCGGCTTCGGATAAAAATTGGGCGAGACCCTTAACCGTTCGCCCATTCGAAACCGTGCCATGCGTCACAATGAGTGGCAATCCAGCTGGCTGTGTGTTTTTCAAATGAGTTAATGCAATTTGCCCACCAGACGCCATTTCAATTAGATGCAACTCTTCAACCATATCTAAAATAATCCCACCCGAACCCCATCTTTATGTAAACAAGCGCAATGTTTCCTCATTCAAGTAAAATAAGTCTATCAAAGGAGGAGGCTTAAAGCTTGTCCCTAAGGCTATAAGCAAGGCACAATGAGTGAATCCCTAACAAAACGCATCGAGTATGGTCTTATTCGTGCAGCCAGTGGCATGTCGCGCCTAGGCTATCCGCTTAGCTGGGAAAAACTAGAGATTGATGAAAACCGTTCGCTTTGGGCATCCTATACCCCCAATTACACACCAAACGCCAGTCTGAATGGGAAGGACACGGCCGATTTATGCATTATTGGTGGGGGGTACACAGGCATGTCAACAGCCTACCACTTTAGCGAGAGATATCCTGAAAAGCGTGTTGTGCTACTCGAAGCCAAAGCGCTAGCCAATGGCGCCAGCGGACGCAATGGTGGCATGATGCTGAACTGGGTTTATGGCACAGGCCCTATGAGTGATGAGATGACCCAGCGCGTTTATCGTGCCACAAGCAGCATGATTACGGGCATCGACAATATCATCAAAAAGCATAATCTTGATGTCAGCTACCGAACAGACGGTTGTTTTGAAGTTTTTACAGACGAACAGCGCGCACTTGAAGCAAAAGAGGAAGTTGACTATCTCAATAGCATTGGTATTCCGATTCAATTTTTGGATGCTGATGAAGTGAAGAAAAGAATCAATCTCAATGGTATTTACGGCGGGCTTTTTGATCCAAGTGAAGGACAGCTCAACGGGGTACAATTTATCCGTGGGCTAAAACCTGTTCTTGAAGCGCGTGGTGTCCAAATTTATGAAAACACGCGCGTGTCCAAGATCACTGAAGGTCGCACGATCGAAGTCGAAACTGCCAACGGCACAATAAAAGCCAAGGCAATCGTACTGGCGACCAATGGATATACTGGCAAGTTAGGGTATTTCCGTAAATCATTCTTTCCACTCCATTCACACGTATTCGCAACGGATCCGCTTGATGAAGAAACCTCAAAAAAGATTGGCTGGCACAGCACTGCCGGTTTTTCAGATGATCTAAATCGCATCTCGTATGCAACAAAAACAAATGAAGGGCATGTGGTTTTTGGAGGCGGTAGCAACATCTCTTATGGATATCTCTTCAATAATCGCACCGCTTTTCCAAATACACCTCAAAGTGCGGCTCCTGCATTTGATGATATGCACAACACCATGGGGCAATATCTTTCAGGCAGTCGCCAGCTGCCACGCGTTCATCAATGGACAGGCACCTTGGCCATTACGCTACGGCGCAACTGTTCAATGGGTGTTCGGGGCGAACATAAAAATGTATTTTATGCGTTTGGGTATTCAGGACACGGCGTGACAGCTGCCAATATGGCCGGTCGTGTGCTGACGGATCTCTACAGCAAATCTGATGAACCGTGGCGTGACATGCCATTTGTTAATGCAGACTTTTCACCCATTCCACTGGAGCCGTTCCGCTGGATGGGCTATCAAATGATGACGCGATTAACGGGACGTTCGCCTCGGGAACCACATCGATAACAATTCAGGGGGCATCTGCTTCCAACAATTTAGGACAATATGAAAAAAATCACATTACTCGATGGCGGGATGGGGCAAGAATTAATTGCTCGTTCCGTGAATAAACCAACTGGCTTGTTTTCGACACAGGCACTATTAGATGAACCTGATTTAGTAACGGCCGTTCACACCGATTACTTTAAAGCCGGTGCAGACATCGCCACAACGGCTAGCTATGCTATCCAACACGATCGCCTCATTCCGGTTGATCTTGACGATCAGTTTGATACCTTACACCATCAAGCGTGCCGCTTAGCCGTGGAAGCCCGCGACAGGTTTGGGTCTGGCCTTGTGGCTGGGAGCATGGGGCCGCTTGGATGGTCCTATCGCCCAGACCTTGCCCCTCCGCCAAAACAGTCTGCCGAAAAGTACGCAGAGATCGCCCACATTCAAGGATCCTATGTTGACTTCTTCTTAATTGAAACGATGTCCTCCGTTGACCAAGCTCGTGGGGCGTTGATGGGCGCAACGGCCGTTTCCAAACCCATCTGGCTCTCTATCTCCGTGGACGATGATGATGGTACAAAATTGAGATCCGGTGAGCCAGTCCAAGATATCTTACCGCTTATCAGTGAGTACCAAGTCGAAGCGCTTTTGGTCAACTGTTCCATTCCTGAAGCGATTTCCCAAGCGATGCCATTACTGAGCACAGGCCAGTTGCCCATCGGTGGGTATGCCAATGGGTTCACAAAAATAACCACTGCATTTATGGAGAAAGGCTCAACCGTTGAAAAACTATCGGCTCGAGAAGATTTAGCACCGACGCAATATGCTGATTATGTGGGTCAGTGGTTACAAGATGGGGCAACCATCATTGGGGGGTGCTGCGAAGTGGGGCCAGACCATATCAAACAGTTGGCGGACCGATATAAATCGTGAACATTACCTTTCGAAAACAGCCCGGCTTAAATCAGTATGGCATTGCCTTCTTTTGGGAGATGCAAATTACAAGTGATGATGAGCGAACATTTCAAGACACGCTCATTCCTGAGCTGTTTTTCGATTTTTTCTGCATTCAAGAGGGCCAAATCACGCAGCGTGATTTACAAGGAAACAACGTCAATGCGTATTCTAACTCGTTCATCAAGCCCATCTTTACTCAGCCGCTTTTATTTGACTATCACCTCCCCATTCGCTGTTTTGGGGCGCGTTTAACACCACGTTTTGTGGCAGGGTTTACCAAAAACCTTGGACAGCCCAATACGCTTTCAACTGCAGATTGGTTCCCAGATTTTTCAGAGGATTTAAAACAGTTTGGTATCCATTTTGAACACACGATCAAAGCACACTGGGACGATACGGCCGTTGCCTATCTCACGCCCACTCTTGAAGAGACAGCCCAATTCAAAACCTATTCTCCGCGCCATAAAAGACGCCTCTTCAAAAAGCGCTTTGGCATCAGCCAAAAAGAGATGGGAAATATTCAAAAGGTGCATGCATTTTTAGCTCAATCCTGCGACTTTTCTTCTGATAACCCACACATTATTGATTACCTCGACGATGATCACTTTTACGATCAATCCCATCTCAACCACACCTTCAAAAAGATGACGGGTCTCTCCCTTCTTGATTATTTTGACGAAAATACGGTTCTTCAAGACAATCTTATGGCCGTTTCTTACAATGAGTTGGCTGAATAAGCTTTTAAACTATAGCTATGAATACAAAACCTTCTCAAAACGATGTCGTTAATGATTACATCCATAATCTAGATGAAAAAGTAGCTCCTCTGTTTCTAGACATTCGCGAAACGGTGCTTGATGCCAATCCTGCGTTTAATGAAAGTATCAAGTGGAAAAATTGCTTGGTTTACAGTCAAAAGAAAAACCACATTCAAACGGTGGTTGGTAAAGGGAAGATCTCTCTTATCTTCTTTTTTGGTGTCCAAATTGAAGACAATTTTGGATTGTTAGAAGGGGATGGAAAAAAGACCCGCACCATGCGAATTCAAGCAACTGATTACAACAAAGATGCTCTCAAAAGTTATGTCCAACAATCGCTGTCGCTTGAAGGCTAAGGTTTTGACAATGCGCAGATAGGTCACAGAAAAAGAAGCGAGCTTTATAAGGAGAAAACATGAAAAAGTATGAAGCCTCGAGCACGATTCAAGCTTCACCAGAACAAATATGGAACATTTTGGTTGAGCAAAATGCTTATCCTGAATGGGACCCCAATATGCTCCGTGTTGAGGGGAACATTAAACTAGGGGAGAAGGTCAAATTCTTCACCAAGCTCAGTCCTGAGCGTGCATTTCCTGCAAAGGTGACAGCATTTGAACCAGGGAAACGAATGGTTTTAACGGGCGGGATGCCTCTTGGGTTGTTTAAATCTGAGCGGGTGCACACATTAACGGCCGTTTCTGACACTGAAACCCAATTTCACACTCAGGAAACCTTTAGCGGTTTACTGCTACCCGTCTTTGGCAAAAGCATCCCCGATTTAACAGACATCTTCAACGAATTTGCCCAAGGGCTCAAAAAACGGGCCGAAGCATAAACAACTCATAGTCACGGCGAGATAAAACATAACATTATTTTATGTTTTATCTCGCCATATTTCACATCGACTTACACATATCCAAACTGCTTAAACCAAGCAACCGAATCTTGAACACTTTCCTCCACAGGTCTGAAATTGACACCCAACACATTTTGTGAGTTGTTGGATGACAAATCAAGCCGTTCATTGAGCGTTTTGATAAGCACTCGTGTCGCCAAAGGGGGATTCCCTGTGAGCTTCGAAATCAGTTCAGAGACTGCCCCATACAACCATGCCATCGGATACGGCAATTGAATAGATGGTGCCTTAACGCCACCCGACTTTGCTATCAATGGAATTAGCCTAACCATGCCGCTATAAGGACCTGAAATAATAAACCGAGCCCCGCTTTCCCCTTTTTCTACCGCTTGAATCATGCCTGCAGCGACATCACGCACGTCGACTAATGAAAAACCCCCTGCTGGGATGGCCGGTAAGTTCTCGCTCAATACATCAATCACCAAACGCCCTAATCCAGTTGGCCCATTATCGCCAGGACCAATAATCGCACCTGGCAAAATCAAGATAACACGCATATCTTCATTCTGAGTAAGCCATTGCTCGATCGCTTGTTCAGCCCGTATTTTGCTTTGAAAGTAACGGTTTGCCGTTTCATGATTGAACGGTGCTGACTCGTCGGCAATCCTCCCAGCTTCAGGCTTTCCAATAACGCCACTAGAGCTCACGTAAATCACATTTTTGACACCTTGGGATTTGGCTGCTTCCAAAATATCTATCGTTCCATCTACATTAATTTTTTGCAGCATCGCTTCCCCATTTTCATCGGCACCTGTATATTCTTTAAAATAGGCCGCCACATGAAAAAGCACATCACACCCAGCCAAATGAGGCGTAAATCCTGGAATATCCAACATATCCCCTATAACAAGTTCAGCTGTTGTGTCACCCAAAAACTTCTCCCCCTTTTCTTTTGTGCGAACCATGGCTTTGACCTCATGCCCAGATTCTAAAAGTTGACGCACCACATTGCTTCCTAATAACCCCGTACTGCCTGTTACAAATGCTTTCATTATTAAACCTCTTGAAATTCCTCACAATCCTGCATAAAATACAAGAAATATGAGTAGAAATTATTTTTAAGTATAAAAATGTGAATATTTTTCATATTTTTAACTGATTATACAAACAATTATCGCAAAATCAAGAGGCAAAATGCGAAGATATCCAAAACAAGCACGAAGCAAAGCAAAAGTGGAAGCAATCGTACAAGCAGCCAATCAGCAACTGCGCCTAACAGGCTATGATGGATTGAGTACGGCTGAGGTTGCGAAGCAAGCCAATGTTTCAGTGGGAACGCTCTACCAATTTTTTGATAACAAAGATGATTTGATGGAAGCGATTGCCGAAGCGCATATTGATGACTTACAACGGTATCAAAGTGAATTTCTAGGTCCAGATTCAATTTATGTTCCCCCAGAAATCTTGGTCAATCGCATGCTTGATTGGCTGGTACAGCACAACAAACATTTCCCCACCTTCCACCCACTTTTTACGGGGGCTTGGCAAGATAAAGAGTTTACATCTGTGATGGATGAGGGCTTAGAGAATATTGTTACCGGAATCTCCCAAATTCTTCGGCATCATGGGCCGCACTTATCCGAGCAGAATGCGACTTTAGGCGCGACTGTTCTCATTTCAGTTACCAAGGGGATGTTTTTAATGCTTGAATCCTCACCAGAGACTACCCATGATGCAATTGTTGAAGAAACCAAACGGCTATGCCTTCTCTACTTTAATGACTTAGTGTCGTCAACTTAGCTTAACATCTCCGCTTGCCTAAGGTGGTTATCCAATGCGTTGCATTACCTAATAAATTGACTTTCCCGATAGGTACAAGCCACTTTATTCGAGTGGTTTAACTTTTGAAAGTCGACTACTATTAGAGAGAAGAGAAATATAGGGAAGGAGAATCCAACATGTCCGAAACAAATCGAAGATCGCTAATTATTTTTCCTGTTCTAGTTTTATTAGGCGTCGGTATCGCCGCTGCAGGCAGTCAGGGGAGCGTTTCGGCGTTCGGTCTTCCTCTTTTTGCTTTACTAGTGGCTATTATTTTTGTGATTCAATGGGTAGCCTTTGTCCCGGCTTTTGCAAATCAAACTGAAAAATTCTTTGATTTAACGGGCAGCCTCACCTATATCTCAATCACTATTTTGGGAGTCATTCTAAGTGGAGCGACAGATGCGCGCTCTGTTTTGTTGATGGCACTGATTTTGATTTGGGCCATTCGACTTGGCTCCTTTCTCTATCGTCGAATTCACAAGGCTGGAAAAGACGGCCGTTTTGATCACCTCAAGCCCCATTTTTTCCGCTTCCTCAATGTATGGACCATACAAGCACTATGGGTCACCTTCACAGGTTTAGCCGCCTTCATTGCCATCACATCCGCTAATCGTGCCCCGATTGGAACCTTTGCCATCATCGGCACGCTCGTTTGGATTATTGGATTCGCAATCGAAGTCATTGCAGACAACCAAAAAACTCAGTTCCGTAATGACCCTAAAAACAAAGATAAATTTATCACGACCGGCTTATGGGCCCGTTCCCGCCATCCAAACTACTTTGGCGAGATCGTTCTTTGGTTTGGCATCATGATTATTGCGATTCCCGTTTTGCAGGGTTGGCAATGGATTGCTCTTGTCTCTCCCATTTTTGTGACCATTTTGCTCATGCGCATCAGCGGCGTGCCTTTGCTTGAAAATCGCGCCGATGAGAAGTGGGGTGGCCAAGCAGAGTACGAGGCATATAAAGAAAACACCCCTGTTTTACTGCCAAAACTTCGCTAACGATGAGCATTGTCAAAAAGACACTTCAACAAATCATTGAATTTAGCGAGAAGCAAAAAGCCGCCCAAATTCGGCGGCTTAAAGCAGATGGCAAATCAGAAAAAACAGTGCAGGTAGATGCTTATTCGAATGTCATCGGCACGCTCTCATCAATTTTAGAAAAAGAAAAGGAAAACCCGCATAACAACTCTGAAGATAGCGATTTGTCTTCTAAGTAAGCTGCGGGTTTGTTTATATTTGAAACTAGATTGCGTCGCTGGTTGTGAACAACGGCCGTAAACCCATCTCTGCCAAAATAGGCTCTGGCGCTTCAAACGTCTCTCCTTCTGAGTACCGCTTTGCAGCAGAGAGTGTAAGAGGTAACAAATCGGGATCGCCTGATGAATTGAGGAAGATGTTGGGTCGATTAAGCACAAAAGACGCGGCCGCATCAACCTCTTTTTGTTTTTTGA
>JANQSK010000157.1 GCA_028284105.1 Anaerolineae bacterium | reverse complement strand
AGAGCGTGCATAATCAGCTGCCCGATTAAACCAATCCGCGGCTAAGCGCTCATCTCTTGCTTTTGCAAAGTGGTAAGCAACCACAGGGGTAAATTGTTTTTCAAATCGATTACGGTTGGTCGCAAACCAAGAGGCCGTTCGGGCATGAGCCTCAAGCTGCTCCTCCCTTTCCATCGTATTGTAGATGGCGACCCTCAGGCTATCATGTCGGAAAGCGTACTCTTGAACGTCTTCGATTGTTGAGAGCTTACGTCGGTAAATCCACGCCCCTTTCTCAAGATTGTAAAGTGCGTCCACAATTTGCGTCCCCGCAATTGCCCGATCATTCGATTGAATCAGATAAATAAGGAGGGTGTCCCAAAAAACCTGACCAAGAACTGCTGCATTTTGTAAAATCGCGCGCTCTAACTTTGGCAGGCGTCTTAGCCGCATCTGCAGTAGACCCGGTAGAGACAAAGGGGAATGGATGGCTGGCACATCCAGCATGTTCACTTGCCAGCGGTTGTCACCAGGCTTAATCACTTCCCACTCAATCAACATTGAGACAAGTTCTTCTAAATAGAATGGGTTTCCTTCAGCACCGGTCACAATCATATCGACCAAACGCATGGGCATTTGGTTCACGTTTTGCAAGATGTCGAGTGCTAAATGGCGGCTATCAATGGAGGAAAGGTTGGGTAACGTAATTCGTTGGTAGATACCTGGGTTTAAAGTCTCAATGATGGCCCAAGAGGGTCGTGCTTCAAACAGATGGGGTCGCGCCAAACAGACAATCATCATTGGGGTATTGGCACACGCCTGAACAAGATAATCAATCAGGTCAAAAGAGCCTTCATCTGCCCAATGCACATCTTCTAAGAAAAGGATGGCGATGCTGTTTTTATTGGTAACGGCCGTAAAATATTCCACAATATCTTGGAACGCCGTTTCCCGAATTTGCTGTGCATCATCTTCAATCCCCTGCAAAAAGGGGCTGTCTAAAAAGTCGAATCCCAAAAGTTGACCCACAAAGTGAGCCCGTTCTTGAGCGCGCGTCGGATCTTCATCCATCATCTCCACAACACCACGAACTAACTTTTCACGAGCCACAACAGGGCTGTTGCGATGATGAATGTCAAAATGATTGGAAAAAAGATCGCGGAAAAGTGTGTAGGCTGTTTGCCCAACTTCTTGATGGACACGTCCCCTAAATAGTTTGATCCGCTCGGGTAGTAGATTAATCAGCTGTTCAAATTCATACAGCAAGCGGGATTTCCCAATGCCAGATGTTCCTTCAATTGTCATGACTCGTAAAAGGCCACTATCGATTGTTTCTTGCATGACATCTTGAAGCTGCTGAAGCTCATCGTTCCGGCCCACAATACGCGTACGCACACCCCCAATACCGCGGATCGACATATGAAACGGCCGTGCACGTTCCCGCATAATGACATAGAGATAAGTTGGGGCTGATTTACCTTCGAGTACAACCGGTGCAACAGGTTCCACTTCAAAGAGGGATTGCACCGGCTGATACACCTCTTCAGAAACAAGCACGCCCTGAACAGGCGCCATTTTTTCTAATTGGTTGGCGCTATTAACCGCTTCACCAACGGCCGTTACTTCATCTGAAGCACCGACCTTCCCAAAGAAGACGGGACCACGATGCAAAGCGATGCGCATACCTAAATCAGTTCGAGGGGATGTGAGAAGGAAGTGGGTCTGGCCTGTGCGCTGACGCATACGCTCATTGATAAGCGTCAGCTCCATCTGCATATCGAGGGCAGCTTGAATAGCGCGTTCTGAATCATCATCACGAGAAACGGGTACACCAAATAGCGCGATGACAGCATCTCCAACATGCTTATCGACAGTACCTCCCCATGACTCAATGACGTGATCAAGCCGCTGCCAAACAGCATTTATCGTTTCCCTCACCAACTCAGCGTCACGCACCTCAGACATCTTGGTAAAACCAGAAATGTCTGCCACAAGAACCGTTACACCACTATATTGTCGGCCTGTGCTGTCGTTTTGGAGGGAGTCTAGCTTCTCACGTAAGGAGTTTAGGGATAAGTCAACTATGTCATCGCCTAATAAATCTCGTTGGGCTTCAATGACAGCGATGGCATTTTCTAACTGCCTATAATTAACCACTCTACTCTCTTCTTCATTACAATGCCTACCCTGATACGAAAAACAGGTCTACATTATATATCGTACTTTTGGGCAAAGCGAAATAAACTAAGCTACACTATTTGTTGCCTAAGACATTATATCACTGCTATACTGCGCTCCGCTGTATGGCGTTTGTCAGTCAAGCGGTTAGACAGGATGTATGAAACAGACTGAATAACTTCAAACAGTAAACCCTAAAATTCTGACAAATTGAAACACTTTTTATGAAACTCAAACGATTAACTCTTCAAGGGTATAAAACATTTGCCAGCAAAACAGAATTTGTTTTTGATCAAGGTTTAACGGCCATTGTTGGCCCCAATGGAAGCGGCAAAAGTAACGTAGCCGACGCCGTGCGCTGGGTGTTGGGTGAACAAAGTTACAGCACCCTACGTGGTAAACGCACAGTCGACATGATCTTCTCTGGTAGCAAATCGCGTCCCAGAGCGGGGATGGCGCAAGCATTGTTGACCTTCGATAACAGCAATGGCTGGTTGCCCATTGATTACAACGAAGTCGAAATTGGACGTCGTGCTTATCGGTCTGGTGAAAACGAATATTTACTCAACGGCCAAAAAGTGCGGCTCAAAGATATTACGG
>JANQSK010000389.1 GCA_028284105.1 Anaerolineae bacterium | reverse complement strand
CGGCCGTGACGTCCATACCGTACTTTTTCTGATAACGATTGGCAATCCATTCTCGTAAAGGCTCGTGTCCCATACTGACGCCATACTGAAGCGCTTTTGTGCCATGCTGTGTCATCACCTTTTCAGCGGCAATTGAAATTTGCTCAACCGGAAAAGTGACTGGGTTCGGCAATCCACCTGCGAACGTAATAAAGCTTGGGTCTTGAGCCACTTTGAGTAACTCTCTCACAAATGATTTTTTCATTTTGCCCATACGGGCTGCAAATGGGGCATCCATAACAAACTCCTATTTCAATTTTCATCGGATCATACAGAGACAATCTTTGTGCAACAAGAGACAATATGGGCCAATGAGGAGTGACAATGTGGTATTGGACCTTTGAATTTACGATTTTCAGTTTACGATTTACAATTGGCAGATGGATAAAACGGCCGTATCGATTCAACCTCTCACACAGCTAACCCTTGATGATCTCAAGCGCATCGCCACAGGCTATACCTCGAATAACGAATATGTTGTGGCGCATCTCGATACACCAACGGCCGTTTCCTTTGAGATGGAGCTCATCACCTTACCAGAGCCCTTTATCAAAAAATATACACATAAGGAAGACGACTTTGCGTTGTATCAAGAAAGCCTCAAGAAAAAATTCTCCTTTGGTGCCTATCTCTATGGAAAGCTAGCCGGTCTCTTGATCTGTGAGCCCCATCATTGGAATCAAAGTCTGTGGGTCTATGAATTTCATGTGGCCGAAAGTCACCGCAACCATGGGATCGGGCGGCAGTTGATGGATGCACTCGTTGAAAAAGGAGAAGATGAGAGCTTTAGAACCATCGTTTGTGAAACTCAAAACACAAATGTCCCTGCCATCTCAGTGTACCGAAAACTCGGTTTTATGGTTGCGGGTATTGATATTTCATACTATTCAAACTATGACTATCCTGATGGGGAAATTGCCGTATTTATGAAACGGGAGCTATTATAGTGTGCTAAATACGGGGCGATAGGGGATTGCCACTGAAGATAAGAAGAGAAAATCGAAACCACAATCTATGCTTACAAATATCTAGTTTTAAAACAATTCAAATTAATTCACTGGAGGTAAGATGAAAATTCATGAAGATTTAGTTCCTGGGAATAAATTTCCAAACTTTGAATTGCCTGACCAAGATGGTGAGGTGATGAAGCTCAGCCAGCATATGCGCGGCTTTCCAACGGTGGTTGTCTTTTATCGAGGGGTCTGGTGACCGAAATGTGTTCTCCAGTTGGAGAATTATGTGCGCGATTTACAGCCAGAATTGCCAGTCAACTACTGCAAACTGCTTGTTGTCACGGTAGATGATGCAAAAACGACCTCGGAATTACGAGATAAAATTGGAGCAACCTATCCCTTTTTGATCGATGATGAACGCAAACTCATCACTGAATTAGATATTGTGGACAATACCGATCCTAAGCATGGTCAAATTCCAATTCCATACACTTTTGTGTTAGACCGCAATCGAGAAATTTATAAGGTCTATAACGGATGGTGGTACGTTGGGCGGCCAACGGTTGAGGAACTTCGCATGGACTATCGAGCATTGCTTTCTCGTCGTGATGATTATGCTTATCAACGGGAATGGGATGTTCAAGCAGAGCCCGGAGATTAGGTTCTGCTGACATTTGAGATTTTAGATATTTTTTACCGCAAAGAACGCAGAGAATACTAAGAAGCATTTTATCTTTTACATTTCTTTCCGTTCTTTGCGGTTTGTTTTACAAATGTTGACTTAGCTTAGTTTTATCATTGATTTCATTAACGGTTTTCCGAGCTAGCTATTTGATAACTGATAATGCCATAAAGAACCTATGTCAAAAGTTGCAATAATTACTGGTGCAGCCAACGGAATCGGTAAGGCGCTTGCGCTTAAACTCATTCAAGACGGGTATTCTCTTTACCTAACCGACCTCGATTTAATCAAGCTTGGGGATGTTTTTGGTTCTTATATTGGTGAAAAAGTAAAAATTGCTGAACTTAATGTGACACGCTGGGATAATTGGGAAACCAGCATGTCAAGACTGCTTGAATCCTTTGGACAAGTTGATTATCTGTTTAACAATGCAGGCTTTATTGAACCGGGGTGGATGCATGAGCTTGAAGAACCAGCTATCACTCAACAGATTGATGTTAATTTAAAAGGGGTGCTTTATGGCATTCGCATAGCCAGCGAGATAATGATCAAACAAGGGCATGGGCACATTGTCAATATTGTCTCATTAGCGGGTTTGGCTCCGGTTCCTGGATTAGGAGTCTATGCAGCAACGAAGCATGGTATTCGTGGTGCATCGCTCACAGCTGCTTTGGAGCTGCGGGATAAGGGCATTTTTGTGAGTGGCGTGTTCCCTGATTTGGTGGATACGCATATGCTGGATGTTCAACTGGGGCGGGAGGAAACGGCCGTTACCTTCTCAGGCCGTCAAAAACCATTAACAACAGACGA
>JANQSK010000103.1 GCA_028284105.1 Anaerolineae bacterium | reverse complement strand
GGTCACCTCCTTGTATCAAGCCATATTTAATGTGAACTTCCCCCTTTTCCATCAGCAGTTCACCCACAGGAGGAACAACGGAATTGCCAAAGGAGTATTGTTTAAACCCTTCTTCTATCAGAGGAATCAGCTCGATGTTGGGCAGAATAGTTTCGATTTGGGCTTTGTTGATGATTTTGAGGTTCGTTGTGGGAGAAACGGCCGTGATTTTCTGATCTTCAACCGGCTCATCCTCGTCCGAGACCAACATCATTTGAGGCAAATCCACATAGCAAATAATTAGTCCGATCAACACGATCCCTACAAGGATGGTCCAAACTCCATTCACAGCAGTTCCATCTCCTAAAAAACCATCAACAATCTTTGAAATGCCTTCCCCAACAAGACCAATACCCATCCCCCCTATCAACACGACCCAAGGCATGGGGCTGTTTAGAACTTGGCCAAGACGGCTTTTAATTTGTTGAATTGAGGGGAGATGAATCATAAGGTGCTCACAAATTAGGCTTCCATCAAGCCATTATCCACGCACGCCTGACGATAAGCCGCCAAATCATCGTGGCGTGAAATTGAAAAACGTTTTCCATTTGCTTGGGCTGACCGATGTGCGGCTTCTACAAACACTTGGGCATCTAAAACTTCATTTTGAGTAACAGCAAAATCATGACTTTCTGACACATCATTATGAAATTGACGATGGGCAATTTCATACGCCCTCTCAAAACGGGGCAAGAACTCAGGATAATCACCCTTAAGATAAGACATTTCAAATTTAGCAGAATTAGCTTCATCCAATGTACCGTCGTGCTTCCACAGCTCAACGTGAATGGGCCCAGGATACCCTGCAAATCGACCCGTATGAATTGTGCCTTTGGTACCAATGATGTAAGTCTCATTATTGTACCCAGAGGAATGGGTTCGACTGAGATCTAAACGCCCAACAATGCCAGATTGAGTCGTAAAACCAACAAAGGCCGTATCTCCGCCTTCATCGATTGGACTATCATAACCAATCGTGTTGTGAACCGTTGCCCAAACCTCGTTAGGAAACTCATCGAGAAAGAAGATAGCTTCATCTGCCACATGAATCCCCATATCAATGACCAATCCGCGACTACTGTAAGTTTCAGGTGGCGGGAACTGGTCTCGCAAAATACAGCGAATTTCCCTGATTGGGCCAATTAATCCCTCTAAAATTAATTGTTTTGTATGAATAAGTGCTTCATCATATCTTCTCTGTAAACCAATTTGAATCAACTTTTTTGAACGGCCGATTTCTTGAACAAAATCAAAAGCTTCTTCCAAGCCGTCCGTCAATGGTTTTTCTAGATAAATAGGCTTACCTGCTTTCACAAAGGGCAAAGCATGCCGTGCATGGTCCTTTGTGTGAGAGGCAATAATAACGGCATCAATTTCATCATCCATTTTCTCAATCATCGCCTCCGGTGTGTTAAAAGCTGGGATGTTAGGAACATTTAGTTCCTCTCTGGCAATAGTTATGGCCCCTTCTGCCTCATCTCCTAAGGCAACAATTGAATGACCATATGTTTGAACAATAGCAGAGTGAACGCGGCCAATACGTCCAACGCCAAAAACTGCATAGTTTAATGATTGAGACATCAAAACTTCTTCTCCATTTTATTGGTTTACTTTATGAATTGTTTAAAATTTGGGATAGATACCCAGCTGATTCAATGATTACTTGAGCATATTCTTCTACTCTCGCTAAAGTCACTCTCACTGTCGGCCCAGAAATTCCCATTGAAGCAATAGCTCGCCCGGAACTATCAAAAACAGGTGCCGCGATACAGCGCACCCCAAATTCATGCTCCTCATCATCAACGGCATATCCTCGATGCCGAATCATCTCCAAATGCAAGCGTAATTGATCGCGAGATGTGATCGTTCGTGGCGTAAAAGGCAACAGCTCTTTGGGAAGTGGATACTCATCAAACGCAATGAGGCATTTCCCAATGGCTGTGCAATGATTAGGAATCAAGCGCCCCTCCCCACTCACAACACGCAGCTGTGCTTTTGACTCCACATCAGCAATTACCAATGCATGTTCTTGTGAATAAATGGCCACGTGTGCATTCTCACCCGTTTTGTCTACCAGCTCTTTAAGCAAAGGCATCGATTGTTCTCTGAGTGGCAAATTGCTAGTTGAACTTTTTACGAGTTCTTGAACTTTTGGACCCATTAAATAACGTCTGGAATTAGGATCTTTCATAGCAAATTGGTGTTCGACAAGCGTATGCAGCATCCGTGTGACGCTACTTTTATCGACCTCAATTGTTTTTGATAGCTCAGTAACACCAAGCCCATTTTCAGATTGGCTTAACAGCTCAAGGACAGTTAAACCCCGCGACAATGATTGAATTGTTTTCATGAAAAATCCTGTAAAATTCGGTTATTTGTTGCGCATTATACACCAAAAGCAGCACTTGCAAACATTTTGTCTAATTTGTTGACACTAGTGCAATCGTTGTGTATATTATCCAGCGAATATTTAAGAATTTTGTATCACTGTTCTGAATGTTTGTATAGCCATCAAAGATAGAAAGAGAAGGTGATGGTTATGCGGTTCAATTGCAAAAAAGTTCACCAGTCTCCGCAATTAACCACAGGTAGGAGGAAAATTTGTCTGCTTTACCAGCCCCCAAACCATTGGCTCAGTTTCGAGCGCGTCTTGCAGCTTATCCAGAAGTTGTTGTACTCATCAGTTTTATCCTCGTCTTTTTATATTTCACCATTAATGCGGATAACTTTTTAAGTCTGCTCTCAATTACGAATATCCTCACGTTGGCCAGTATTAAAGGCGTCTTTGTACTGGGCGTCGCCATGTTGATGATTTCTGGTGAGTTTGATCTATCTGTTGGTTCCACATTGGCTGTAGCGGCATATGTGTTTGCCATCTTAATGGAATTTGGCCTGATTATTGGGGGAAACCAAGTCATACCACCCGGTCTAGGCGTATTAGCCCTAATTATTGCACTCATCATATCAGGCATTTTAGGATGGATTAATGGGTTAATCGTGGTCCGGTCTGGTATCCCTTCATTTATTGCTACCTTAGGTACCATGCTTGCATTTCGTGGCATTGCGCGAGCAATGGGGAATTCTGAGTTAGCAAAAGTTTCAGGGAATGCGGATGTTGTTCGTTTTACGGGTGAGCCACCCGCCCTCTTTAATTTATTAAATGGGGACATTGACTTTATTAACCAAATGGGTGATCCCGCCGGTGGTGCGCGTTTCGCAATTCTTTGGTTCTTCATTCTTACAGTGATCATCATTATCGTTATGCGCTTTACACGCTATGGAAGCTGGGTCTATGCAACTGGTGGTAATCGTGACGCCGCCACAGCCCAGGGAGTTCGTGTCAACAGTGTGATCATTACAAACTTTATTATTACTGGCGTGCTAGCAGGCTTAGCGGGAGTTATTCAATTTGCATCTCGTCCAGCAATTGATCCAGCCCGTGGTGAAGGTTGGGAACTTATTGCTGTTGCCGCTTGTGTCATCGGAGGTATCTGGTTACAAGGTGGTTTTGGAACTATCGTTGGCGCTGTTTTAGGAATTCTTCTTCTGCAAATGGTTGAACAGGGTCTCATTTTAAATGGCACTGATATCCAATTCTTCCAAATTGCAGTCGGTTTTATTTTGATTTTATCAGTGATTAGCAACACATATCTGAGCCGTCAATAACTAAATAGTTAGCACTTATTGAAGGTATTTACGGAGGGTTGTTTATTGAATAAATTTCTTAATCAAGTGGATTCATTTCATAGAGTTTTCGTAAATCATTTCAAAGATTTACACAAAAATATTTCGGAGGATAAGGAATATGAAGATTAATCGTTCTTGGAAAATTATCGCATTCGCATTAGCAGTTCTTTTAGTTGCTGTTGCTTGTGGTAGTTCCGAACCAGAGGTTGTCGAAGTGCCTGTTGAGGTTACACGCGTTGTTACAGAAACAGAAACTGTCACGGAAGAAGTTGAGGTTCCTGTTGAGGTTACACGTGTTGTTACAGAAACAGAAACCGTCACGGAAGAAGTTGAAGTTATTGTTGAAGTACCTGTAGCAGTAGAAGTTGTTGCAGACCCAGACAAAGTATTGAACATCATCGCTGTACAACACGCTGAATGTGCTTGGGACTCTTTCTGGTGTACCGTTCAGGCTGGTATCCGCCAAGGTGCAAATGATAACAATGTCAACGTCACCATTTTGGCACCAGATGAATTTGACATCGATAAAACAGCTTCTTTGATTGAACAAGCTGTTGCGGCTCAACCTGACGCTATTATGTTAACCGTTACCGATGCCACTGTATTTGCAGATCCAATTAATGCAGCTATTGATGCTGGCATCCCTGTCATTGCTTATAATGCAGGCGCAGGCCCAATTGAAGATGGTATTCCCTACCTTACATACTTGGGACAAGATGAATATGCGGGTGGTTACCTAGGTGGCCAACGTCTAGCTGCTGATGGCGGAACAAAAGGTGTCTGTATTAACCATGCTCCTGGACATACCGGTGTCGCAAAACGTTGTGCAGGCTTCCAAGATGCTATGACCGAGGCAGGCCTTGATTATGAAGAGCTCGTCACAAATGACGACCCTGCTGAATCAGCCACTATCATTGGTGACTACTTCGCCGCTAACCCAGATGCTGACATTTTCATCACCATGGGTCCTAACAGTGCCATTCCTTTCTACGCTTTCTTGGATAACGAAGGTTTGAGTGCTGATGATGTTACGCACGGTACGTTTGACAATAGCCCTGAAATCACTGAAAACATTTTAAACGGCACAACCATGTTTGGTATTGATCAACAACCATTCCTCCAAGGGTATGGTGGTGTGACGGCATTAACGATGGTCGCTCGTTATGGCATTTTGCCTGCGGGCCCTGTGACTGCAACGGGTCCTGGATTCATCACTGCTGACAGCCTTGGAGACCCAGCCGGTGCTGATGCGCCAATGACCATCATTGCTGTACAACATGCTGAATGTGCGTGGGATGCGTTCTGGTGTGTGGTTCAAAATGGTGCATCACAAGCTGCTGCCAATATGAACATCGATCTTCAGATTTTGGCGCCAGATGAATTTGATATCGACAAAACGGCTTCTTTGATTGAACAAGCTGTTGCTGCTGAACCAGACGCCATTATGTTGACGGTAACCGACGCGACCGTTTTTGCTGACCCAATCCAATCTGCATTGGATGCAGGTATTCCAGTTGTTGCATACAATTCTGGTGCAGGTCCAGTTGCTGATGGCATTGGCTATTCAACATACTTAGGTCAAGATGAATTTGCTGGCGGTTACTTGGGTGGTTTACGCTTAGGCGCTGACGGTGGCACGAAGGGCGTTTGTGTCAATCATGCACCAGGTCACACCGGTGTGGCTCAACGTTGCGCTGGCTTCGAACAAGCGATGACCGAATTAGGCATTGGATACGAAGAACTCGTCACCAATGATGACCCTGCTGAATCAGCCACCATTATTGGTGATTACTTCTCAGCTAATCCAGATGCTGATATCTTCATCACCATGGGTCCAAATAGCGCGGTTCCGTTCTACGCATTTTTGGAAAATGAAGGTTTGACTGCTGATGACGTTAAGCACGGCACTTTCGACTTGAGCCCTGAAATCAGTGCCAATATCGAAAGCGGTGTCACGATGTTTGGTATTGACCAACAACCATTCCTCCAAGGATATGGTGCGGTTCAAGCATTGAACTTAATGTACCGTCACGGTGTTGTTCCTGCGTTGCCAGTTACCCCAACGGGACCTGGTTTCGTCACTGTAGAAACTTTGGCAATTGTTCAAGAGTTAGCGGGTGAATACCGTTAGTTAATTAGTTAAGAGAATAAAGTAGAGAAATCTCTACTTTATTCTCTATTTCTTATCTTTTTACCTTTTATTGGGTGTGTTATGAGCGAAAATGACTCTTTCAGAAAACGACTGCTGCGCTTATTTGAAAATTCGCCAATCGCTGGGCCTTTAATTACGTTAGTTGTTGTCTACATTTTGTTTTTATTTGTGGTGCCTAATTTTGCAACTTGGCGAACGCTTTCTGGGATTGTAACGGCCGTTTCTATCTCAGGTATCGTCACAATTGGGATTACCATATTAATGATTGGCGGTGAATTTGATCTATCACTCGCACCCATGATCGCCATGAGCGGTTACTTCTTTGGGTCAATATCCGTAGGTGCCGATACCCGGATTACTCAGACATTAAACAATATCGGCTTTAACATTGAAATCGGGGTTGGCAATATACCCTTAGCCATTATTTTTGGGCTAGCCATTCCAGCTTTGATGGGTTTAATCAATGGTCTGATTTTGGTTTGGACCAATATCCCCTCTTTTATTGTCACACTGGGAACGCGCCAAATCTTCCGTGGGATGGTTTGGATTGCGGCTGGGGCGGAGCTGCTTCAAGTTTTAGATGAACCACAAATTTATGCGGTGTTTAACGGCCGTTTAGATGGGTTTAACGACTTTATTAAAAATACATTCGTCGATCCCGAGAGCCGGGATCGCGTTAACTTTAGATCGGCCACACTTTGGCTACTGGGGTTGGTGGCTATTTATCAATTTGTGTTGGTAAAAACCCAATTTGGAAATCATGTTTTCGCTGTTGGTGGCAATGATGGTGCCGCAAGAGCCCAAGGTGTTCGCAGTAATCGCACACGCCTTTACTCTTTTATGCTCTCTGGCTTACTAGCTGGTTTTGCCGGCATGGTTCAATTTAGTCAATTCAAGAGCGTGCGGGTTGCTGAGCAATCTGGTATCGAGCTTACCGCGATTGCTGGTGCAGTTGTTGGAGGAGCCTTATTAAATGGTGGATATGGCAGTGTATGGGGCGCACTTATCGGTGTACTCATCATCAGTGTTTTACGCTCAGGCGTGATTCTCCTAAACATCCCTATTGTTCCTGCAGATAATTTTCCCGCAGTTGTAGGGCTCACCATTATTGCATCCGTTGTTTTGAATAATTATTTGAGAACGAGATCAACTTCGTAAAAAGAGGAAAAGAACATGTTACAAGAAGTTGCTGAACGAAAAGTTGAAGACCCATTTGCAGATCAACCCGTCATTGTTGATATGAAAAGTATCGTCAAACGATTTGGAACAGTAGAAGCGCTCCGTGGCGTCGATTTTACCGTACGCAAAGGGGAAGTCCGCGCATTAATGGGCGACAATGGTGCTGGTAAATCCACCTTGATTAAAGTGCTCACAGGTGTTCATACACCAACAGCTGGCGAAATCGTGTTTGATGGGGAATCGGTACAGATCAACTCTCCTGCTGATGCCCGCGCATTGGGTATTGAAACATGCTATCAAGATTTAGCGCTCATTCCGCTGATGAGCATTTGGCGCAACTTCTTCTTAGGTCGCGAGCTAGTCACAAACATTGGCCCAATTAAGTGGCTCCAACGAAATGAAATGGCCAATCAATGTCGCGATTCACTCAAAGATATTGGTATACACATTCGTTCAGCAGAAGAGAAAGTGGGCAAGATGTCTGGTGGTGAACGGCAATCAATTGCGATTGGTCGAGCGATTCATTTTGGGGCAAAGCTGCTCATTTTAGATGAACCCACTTCGGCGCTTTCCGTTAAAGAAACGGGCAAAGTTCTTTCCTATATTATGAATGCAAAAGAACGTGGTTTGCCAGTTATCTTCATTACCCATAACGTTAACCACATTTATCAAGTATCTGATAGCTACA
Source organism: Anaerolineae bacterium (assembly GCA_028284105.1). Classification (GTDB taxonomy): domain Bacteria; phylum Chloroflexota; class Anaerolineae; order Promineifilales; family Promineifilaceae; genus QQUD01. The sequence continues at coordinate 1,947 of JANQSK010000103.1, read as the reverse complement.
CCATCATTCGTCAGGGCCAGAGTGTCGGCACTTACATGAAGGGTGAATTGTCTCAACAAGATATTGCCGACTTGATTACTGGAGCACGCGAAAAGTAGTCATTTTTGACAAACTACGAGTGTATTAACTTGTAGACAAGCATACTTGAGACTTTAAACGGACGTATTATGAACAAAGTTCGAGTTGGCATTGTAAATACAGGATGGTGGGCAGATGCCATGTATCTACCCGCCCTAACCGCACATGGGGGAGTTGAGGTAACGGCCGTATGTGGGCGAAACCCTGAAAAAGCGGATACATTCGCAAAAAGCTGGTCCATCCCCAACGTATTTACAAGCTATAAAGACCTCCTTGAAAGCAATTTATGTGACGCCCTCATTGTTGCATCCACTACAGACACCCATCATGAAATCACAATGGCTGCCCTTGAAAAAGGGCTTAACGTTCTGTGTGAAAAGCCGTTAGCACGATCCACCCAAGAAGCTCAAGAAATGACGGAGTTGGCAAAAGCGAAGGGGCTCAAAACGATGGTGCCCTTTACCTATCGCTACATGCCTCACAATCGTTATATGAAAAAGCTCATTGAAGATGGCTATATAGGGAAACCCTACCATCTCAATATTCGCTACTATCATGATTTTGGGCGCAACCCCGGTTACGGTTGGGGATGGGATTCTGACCTTGTAGGTGCTGGAGATGTAGCAAACTTAGCCTCTCACCCCATCTATTTAGCGCTATGGTATTTTGGAGAAGTGGACACCGTCACGGCCGAATTGAATCAAACGATTGATCGGGGTGACACCACCCCATCAGGTGAGGCTATGAATGCCGCTGATGACAATGGTGTCCTCACCCTAAGATTTAAAAATGGGGCCATGGGCACGATTCATTACTCTTCCCTCTCCTACGAAACCACCTCAGCATTTAAACAACAGCATTATTACGAATTTCAAGGCTCCAAAGGCACGCTCTACCACAAAAACAACTGGTACGATGTGCAGGAAACGATAGGAGCAACAGAGGGTGAAGAATTACGGCCGTTAAATCCGCCTGATGAGATTTGGGGCTCAGCCAACATTCCCGATAATGTTCACGAATCGTATAAGGCGATTTTTAGACAAGATAAGCTCATGATTGGTGAATTTATTGATGCGATTTTGAACGATACGGCCGTTACGCCTACATTTGAAGATGGGTTGGCTGTGCAACAAATAATTGAAGCCGCTGTTCAAAGCTCAGCTCAGGGCAAGCGAATATCTTTAAATAATTAATAATTGAAAGAGGAAATCACCTAGATGACCAAAAAATTTAGACTAGGTTTAATTGGATGTGGCCGAATTGGGAAGGTGCATGCAGCAGCAGCCCAAGCAGTCTCGTCAGCAGAAATTGTCCGTGTAGCTGATGTTTTTGCTGAAGCTGCGGAAGCCGTAGGCACACAATACGGCGTTCCCTATAGCACCAACCATCGTGACATTTTAGATGATCCAGAAATTGATGGTGTTTTGATTTGTTCATCAACTGACACACATGCTCAATTCATCATTGAATCAGCTGAAGCGGGCAAGCAAATATTCTGCGAAAAGCCTATCCATAATGACATTGCAGAAATTGATAGAGCATTAGCGGCTGTCGAAAAAGCGGGCGTCAAATTTATGATTGGCTTCCAACGGCGTTTTGATCCTAACTTTAAAGCTGCGCAACAAGCAGTCGCATCAGGTAAAATTGGCGACCCACACATCGTAAAAATCACCAGCCGCGACCCTGCTCCTCCCCCCATTTCTTATATCAAAGTCTCTGGTGGCATTTTTATGGATATGACCAGCCATGATTTTGATATGGCTCGCTTTTTAACGGGCAGTGAGGTGGAAGAAGTCTATGCAGTAGGTGCAGTCCGCGTTGACCCTGCCATAGGTAAAGCTGGAGATGTCGATACGGCCGTAATTACGC
>JANQSK010000100.1 GCA_028284105.1 Anaerolineae bacterium | reverse complement strand
TATAAAAACCTAATAAAATCCAAATAACTTTATAATTTGTATGCGGGTGCTTGGGAATTCCGGGCTGAGATGTCATCACGACGAACCGTTTAACCTGATCCAGGTAATGCTGGCGTAGGGAAAAAACGAAGCAATCAGATCCTCCAAGCACTTCCAATTTTGGGAGTGCTTTTTTATTGGGAAAATCTCAAAATCCGCTGAAGGAAAGAAGATGAACAGAAAATTATTGATGATTGGCATTAGCTTACTTTTGCTTGCCATTGCAGCTTGTGGGCCAGCAGAACCTGTATCGCTGACTTTGATGACACACGACAGCTTTGAAATCGGTGAGGATACAATCAATGCCTTTACGGAAGAAACAGGCATTCAAGTTGAAATTCTAAAATCCGGAGATGGTGGTGAAATGTTAAACAAAGCCATCTTAGCCAAAGGGGATCCATTGGCAGATGTCTTGTTTGGGGTAGACAATACCTTCCTCAGTCGCGCTTTAGAGAACGATATTTTTATCGCGTATGACTCACCTGCACTGGCTAACATTGACGCCTCACTTCAGCTGGATAATCAAAATCGCGCTCTGCCAGTTGATTACGGGGATGTGTGCTTGAATTACGACAAAGCATGGTTTGCTGAAAGTGATTTAGAACCTCCTACTGGACTGGAAGATTTGGCTGATCCAGCTTACGCCGGTTTGACCGTTGTTGAAAATCCCGCCACGTCTACCCCTGGTTTGGCTTTCTTATTGGCCACCGTAGGGCACTTCGGTGAAGATGGCTACATTGGGTATTGGGAAGAGTTAGTGGCGAATGATGTGTTGGTTACCAATGGATGGGAAGAAGCTTATTGGGGCGAATTTTCAGGTGCCTCAGATGGCACACGGCCGATTGTGGTGAGCTATGCCAGCAGCCCACCTGCAGAAGTGCTGTTCGCTGCAGAGCCTATTGATGAAGCGCCAACTGCTGCTGTTGTCGGGGATGGTTCCTGCTTCCGTCAAATTGAGTTTATTGGTATTTTGGAAGGAACGGATCATGAAGAAGAGGCTCAACAGCTGATTGACTTCATGCTGGGCACAACCTTCCAAGAAGATATTCCATTGAATATGTTTGTTTATCCTGCAAACAGCAATGCCGTCTTGCCTGATGTTTTTGCAGAACACAGCCTTATTCCAGACAACCCCGCTACCGTTTCACCGAGTGACATCATCGAAAATCGTGAGTCATGGATTGATGCGTGGACGAGCATCGTTTTGAGATAGCGAGTTAGTTAGTCAGCACTTCAGCTAGTCAGCTAGTCAGCTTTTGCTGAAGTGCTGACAGGCTGAAATGCTGACAGGCTGAAATGCTGAAACACTGAAATGCTTCTTTCAAATCTCTACAAATACCGACGTTATTTCTTTCTCCTACCGCTGCTATTTTTCGGGCTGTTTTACTTTTATCCTCTGGGGGCGATTTTGCGGTTGGGGTTTGCACCAAACGGCCGTTTACAGCTCAGTCATATTATTGATTTTCTTGGTGATGGTTACTTCTTAGGTATTTTGTGGTTTACCTTCTGGCAAGCGGTCGTTTCAACCGTGCTAACAGTTGGATTAGCACTCCCCGGCGCCTATGTCTTTGCGCGATATCGATTCAAAGGCAAAGCAACTATCAAGGCGATTATGACCTTACCCTTTGTGTTGCCAACGGTTGTCGTCGCTAATGCGTTTACGGCGTTGTTGGGACCCAGAGGGCTCATTAATCAGGCTGCCGTGACCTGGTTGGGATTTGATGCAGCCCCCATCAGTTTAGAGCGCACCATTTGGATGATTTTGCTGGCGCATGTTTTTTATAACTATAGCGTCGCATTGCGCATGATCAGTGGTTACTGGCAGAACTTGAATCCAGATTTGGGGGAGGCCGCCCAAATGTTGGGGGCATCTCCTTGGCGTGCATTTTGGAAGATTGGGTGGCCATTGCTCCGTCCAGCTATCTTTGCTGCAGCCGTGTTGGTATTTACCTTTTCATTTACAAGTTTTGGTGTGATTCTCATTTTAGGGGGCCCTGGATTCTCGACGCTTGAGGTGGAAATTTACCGGCAGGCTGTGAACTTATTTGATTTGCCTGTTGCTGCGGCCCTTTCTTTGTTGCAGATTCTCTTTACTTTTGTGCTGATGTGGTTTTATACGCATTCACAAGCAAGCTTAATACGGCCGTTAAAACTCAAAGCAACGCGCACCACCGAACGACCAATAAAAACCCTCTTCGATAAACTGATCGTCTTTGGCAATCTTGGGCTAATGCTGATTTTATTGGCAATGCCGCTGATGGCATTGGTGTCTCGTTCTTTCTTGACGGATAGTGGGTTTACATTTCAGTTTTATCAACAGCTCACCGTGAACGAACGAGGCTCTATCTTTTTTGTGCCGCCAGGAACGGCCGTTTTTAACTCTATTGGGTTTGCGCTGATTACGGTTTTTATCGCGGTAGGGTTAGGCTTGATCTCCGTCTATTTAATCCAGACGGATTCAACTCAAAAACAAAATGGGGCGCAAAGAGGAATGGTGCGACGGATTCGTGGCTGGTTGGATCCACTGTTCATGTTGCCCATCGCGACTTCGGCCGTGACCCTTGGGTTTGGCTACATCATTGCTTTAAATAAACCGCCACTCAACTTACGTCAATCACTCCTGTTGGTTCCTATTGCGCATGCGCTGGTAGCCATCCCGTTTGTTATTCGGTCTGTGTTACCCGCCTTTCGACGGATTGATCCCAAATTGAGGGAGGCGGCCACGTTACTTGGCGCAGATCCTCAGCAGGTTTGGCGGCAAATTGATTGGCCTTTGATGCGACGCGCTGTGCTCGTTGGTGCCGTTTTTGCATTTACAATGAGCATGGGAGAGTTTGGTGCAACCGTCTTTATTGCGCGTCCGAGTACACCTACAATGCCCGTTGCGATCTTCCGATTCCTTAGTCAGCCAGGCGAGCTAAACTATGGCCAAGCCTTAGCAATGAGTAGTCTCCTCATGCTGGTTTGTGCGCTAGGTTTTATTGCGATTGAGCGATTTAGGTTAGGGGATGAAGGGGAGTTTTGATAAATGGAAAAGGATATTTAGAAGAGGCTAATCATATATTAGTTTATTGGTATATTGGTGTATTAGTCAGTTGAATACCCAATATTACTAATATTACCAATATCACTAATATCACCAATATCACTAATATCACCAATATTACTTTAAAAGAAACAATTACGACTATTAAAAAAAATGCTTAAACTCACAAACCTCACTAAATCCTTCGGGCCAAATAACACGGCCGTTAATCAAGTGTCACTCTCTTTGGAGCATGGGGATATTTTGTGTTTACTGGGTCCGTCTGGGTGTGGGAAGACGACGCTGTTGCGGTTGATTGCAGGGCTTGAACAACCCGATAATGGGTCCGTTGCGCATAGTGCACAGGATGTCACAACCATTCCACCTCACAAACGGGGCTTTGGCATGATGTTTCAGGATTACGCACTTTTTCCACATAAGAATGTCTTTGACAATATTGCCTTTGGTTTGGACATGCGCGGTGATTCGGCTCAGACTATTAAACAACGGGTTAAAGAGATGTTGGCCTTGGTTGAGCTTGATGGATTTGAAAATAGAGAGATCGATCGGCTGTCGGGTGGGGAGCAGCAGCGGGTGGCATTGGCGCGTGCTTTAGCACCTGGCCCCCAACTCTTGCTACTTGATGAACCTTTGGGTGCTTTAGACCGGGCACTGCGTGAGAGGCTGATGATTGATTTACGCACTATTTTAAAGCGTGTAGGGGTCACGGCCGTTTACGTCACGCACGATCAAACAGAAGCGCTTGCTATTGGGGACCAAGTTGCCGTTATGAATAACGGCCGTATTGAGCAAATGGCTCCCCCTCAAATGATATTTAATACGCCCAATTCACCCTTTGTTGCCCGTTTTATGGGATTTCATAACATTATTGAGGGAACTATAGGTGAAGATGGGAATGTGGTAACGGCAGTTGGTCAATTATCGATACCAACATTGAGTCACTCGAAAAATAGTCAAGTTGACCTTTTGCTCAAACCCGATGCGGCTACATTTTCTGAAACTGGAGATGGGGTTCAGGTCGAAGTGGTTCATGTTGGATTTTACGGCCGTTATTTTCAAGTGACGGTTCGACCAGTGGAAAGTAATCCTCAGATGGAACTTGTGTTTGAGCTAGGAACGGCCGTGTATCAGCCAGGACAAATATTAGTCATGCACATTAATGAATCGAAGGTGCTGGTTTTTTAAATTGATCTTCAAAGAGGATTTTGTAATTATCCATTACGTATTGAACGCAATTTATAGATTCTTATTTTCACGCCGAAGAATAAAGAAGAATGGCGTTGTTAATCCCTTCAAATCCATAATGCCAAGAACGCTGTTGTGATCGATCATTCGAAAGACATCATTGATAGGGAGTTGATCATAAATCATCGTTGCACTCGATTTACCGCGATAGGTTGTCATTCGTAATCTGGCTTTAGAACGCGAGGTGGAGAACAAAGGCAAGGCGGCCTGAAATAGCCTCCCTAACCACGATGCTCTAGGGAGTGGTAGGTGCATAGCTGATCCCATCAGGAAAGGATTTGCACTAACTAAATTGCCCCGCGCATTTGAAAAGAGAAGCGGATGCACATCTTCAGGACTTTCAAAGCGCTTTCCATACCAATGAAAAGTTTCAAGAAGTCCATCCATAGGATGATTTGTGTGAAAACCGTCCCCTCTCCATTGCCCAAGCATAAAATCAATTTCAATCGGCTCAAGTGAATCAAACAGATTGAGTGCTTCTTCCGTCGTTGCATAGCCAAGCTCTAAAAATTTATTCATCTTCATCATGATTCGACTCGAAATATTATGAGGCTTACTCAATAATGTATAAATTCTCAAAAATTATGTTGCTCAAAACAATTATAAAGGCATTATCTATAAATAGATGATTGTTACGGCCGTTTACTCTAATTTTATAAAAGCGGCATGTTTAAATTGAATGGGAATTTATTTTATCGCGGCAAAGTCAAACCAAAGGTCTTCATTTTGAGGTGTTAAATAGTCTATTTTGACGCTTCCTGCTACAAAAAATTGATAAGGGTCGACTTGTTTATACGCTTCATAAGGCCCTGTAAATCCTTCGCGTCGTTTTTTATACACATTAAATCCCTCGCGACTATAAAATTCAAACATCATGATGTAGCGACCTGTGGCTTCACCTTCTTTAGATACTTGTTTGTAGTAGCGAGCTGATTTCCATTCAGCAAAAAGTTCAGGATGATGCTCTTGCACAAATTTAAACCAGTCGCGGATCATTTGATGATGGGCTTCTTCGTGACCTGATTTGATTTCCCAGCTTTCAAATTCGATAAAACTCATGTTGCTTATCTCCTTGTGACATCCCAAAATGAAATAATTGATTAATCATACATGCCAATGATCATTTTTGAGAAAGCTTTTTTAAAGGAATAGCCTTCGACAGGCTCAGGCTGCTTTGGCAGTTTAAGTAATTTTCAACAAATATCCTGAATTCTCAAGAGCACAATGAAAATTACTTTCAGGAGAACAAAAGCTCAAATAGGTGATTTAATTTCACGATTCTTTTTGTTCTCCACTTAAAAGGAAGAAACCCTGACGGTGGGAGGACCATCAGGGTTTCTGGGAAAGGGTTAGCTAGTAACAAGTCGAATTGGGTCTCTGGAGGAAAGTTGGATGCATCCAGCAAGACGACTCGTTACTAAGGGGGAGGTGTGTTATCTAGTGTTCCGTCTAACAAAGATTACCGGATAAATTCGTTTGACGGAACCTGAGGTTTTGACAAACAAGCCCCATTGATTTATCCGGCAAAAGTAGTTTGTCAAAACACTAGTTAGGGAATTCAATCCAACCAGATGGGATTGCGTCACGGTCTGTTTCTGCACAAACTTGGTTGCCGCAGAAGTAGATGTCGTATTCTGTCATATCTGATGTACGAACACCTGGTTCTGGGACGCGTTGGATGATGTTGCCGCGATAGCCTGCTTCCTCTACTGGGAAGTTTTCAGCAACAACTGGCACACAATCCAAGGCTGGGGCGGTACAGTTACCAATCCAGTTGCCGTTGGCATCTTGGTAGGTGTTGATGTCACCATAACGGTTAGCGTAGCCGCGAATGGTGACGAAGCCAGCTTTGTTGTCTTGGTCATATTTAGACCCATCGAAATATTCTGGGAAGCTGATGTATGCTCGGAAAATACCTGCGCTACTGCTGTTGTATTCACAACCGACATGATAATCTGCTTCTGTACCACAAGTGATATGCTCAAAGCCTGTGCCGCTCAAGTTATCTGGGTCGAATGGGCCCCAACCGTCGTCGATGTGGAAACCAAAGCCAAAGTAGACGCGGCTTTCTGGGTCACCATAATCTGGCACCATGTAGTTACCGCTTGAGTTCCAGCTGTGCAATGTTTGGGCACCGGTTGGGATAGTAGTGATAGGATGACTGCGATACGGCCGTATATTGACAGGAATGGTGTCATACAGTGGGTTCTCGCCTGGTAAGAAGAAGCGAGATGCTGGGTCATTTTGAGCCATACCCTTCATGCGAAGGCGACCAAAGTCAATCCAACCACCGGCTGCTGCATAACAGCGGTTCGGGTTGTCGATGCTGCTGTTATTACATTCATTGGCCATCGTTTGACCATGTGCTTCAATAAACATGCTGTGGAAAATCGTGACAGCACCCACGTGGTTACCGCTACCGTGGTATTGCAAGCGGAATGATTCAATACAGTTAGGTGAAAGGGCATAGTCACCATTTGTACAACCTTCTTCACCAAAATCGACGCGCCAGCCATATACGTTGTGCTTCCCGTCATTTTCAAACAAACCGCTGTTGGCTGCGGGTGGGTTTGGCATTAAGTAGTTAGCGCCAGCAAAGGTTTGCCATGGGTAAGAGATTTCGCCACCTGCCCAATCATAATATTCAGTACCAAAGAGATGGTCAGCGGTGCGTGGATCATCTTTGTGTTCGTGATCCCAGTGACAACCATAGGTTGAGTCCCAAATGCCGTGCCAATCACGATCGTTGTGAGGAATATTTAACTCTTCACAGCTTGGCGCGCCGATGTAAGGGTCAATGTTACCCCCTGGAGGTGGCGGTGGTGTTGTTGGCTCTGGCGCAGGTGGTTCGTCAGTTGGAACTGGGGTTGGTGGAACGGTTGTGGGTTCCGGCGCAGGGGGTTCATCGGTAGGAACTGGCGTTGGTGGAACGTCAGTTGGCTCTGGTGCAGGGGGTTCATCGGTAGGAATTGGCGTTGGGTTGGTGCCGCCACCATTGCCTTCACGACAAGTTACAGTTACATCTGTGCGAGATGAACGATCGAGATTAATACCTCGGCCATCACAGTTGATAACAAGCTCATCACCACCAACTAGAGAAATGCTGGTTGAGTTCGCCCATACGGTAACACCGATGGCTAAGGTGATTAAAGTCAAAACTGATAAAATAGAAATCGTAGGATATTTTTTGAATATCTGTAGGGGTTGGAACTTCTTCGGGGAACCAACCGGTCTTTGTTTATTGCTCATTTGCTTCATGCTCCTATGTAAATGGATGAAGTTTGAAATAAATCGAATTAAAACTTCCATTTACCGAGGAAACGGAAAGCTGCTCTTGCGCTTAGTCAGGTGACTTCTTTCCGTTTACCTATACTAACAATACAATTCTTCTAGCTTTTCTTATTCCAATAAGTTGTTTGGGCTTGTCCTAATCAAATAGAACTTTTCTATTAAATTAGGACAAGCATCTTTCTTACTTAGTCACGGAACCAAACGGCCGTTTCATTGGTGCTAAAGAAATCAACTAACATCTCGGCGACCTTGAGCTCGCCATCTGGACTTGGGTGGATGTAGTCATTTTTGTAATCGCTACAGGCCCATGTCAATCCATCGCTGCGAGGGTTGGTGCCATCTGCCCACATATATGGACCCCAGAGAAGTGCAGGCCCATCATAAGTTGGGTCTGACATATGTTCTTCGATTAACCATTTCACCGAGAAACCACTTTGATAAGCAAATGGTTCAGGGTTCAAATCACTGTCTGAATAACCGGCATAGATGCGGCTAGACAAGTAAATAACCTCAACATTAGGGAATTTGTTATCAATAATGTCAAGAATCATGTCGAGTTCATCTTGTAATTGCGTTGCATCATTTGGGAAAGTCACTTCTGGACGTGCGTGTGCTTCTTTTAACCAAATAACACGGACATCGCTGCCATCTAAACGGATCTGCCCCAATTTGCTGTCGATACGGCTCCACAAATCTGCTGAAGGGTCAGCAATCGTTGCAGAATCTTGGCCTGTTTGAGCGCCATTGATAATGACCATGTTGCTGTTAACACCGGGGGTATTGCCAGCTAGCATTTGGAAATCTTCAAATTCGCGCATCGTGTTTGACATTCCAATAGACAACATGACAAAACGTTCGTCACTATTAATGTTGTTGACACGATTCATGGCATATGCTGTGTAGTCTGCTGGAGCGATATTGCTACCACCCGGATAAAGACCACCTTGGGCACCAAAGTATGTGCTTGTTCCTAAGTCAGTTAATGGCGTGAAACCGGTTGTATTGCCGCAGAAACCAACAATGCGTTCAGGTGGATTTCCGGCTACAGGTGGCTCTGTCGGTTCTACCGGTGGTTGAGTAGGCTCAACTGGAGGCTGGGTTGGTTCAACTGGTGGTAACGTTGGCTCAACAGGTGGCTGTGTCGGTTCGACAGGCGGTAATGTTGGCTCAACGGGTGGTTGAGACGGCGGGTTGCTTGGCGAACCGTTACAAATCAATTTCACTGAATTACGAGAAAGACGCTCAATTTGAAAGCCTCGTCCATCACAGGTGACATTGATGCTTTCGCTTCCCGAAAGATTTTCAACAAATGATTGTGCACGGGCACTTGTTGAAAACATTAAAAATGCGGAAATCAAAAAGGAGGCAACAAAAAATACGGTTGCCATTGATTTCACATTAAATGTCACAAGCCGAAATGTCACAAGAGAATTTGTCCCCTGTGAATCCGGCTTTGTTTGAATAGGATCTTCTGTTGCTCTTTTGTTTTGCTTATTCATAACAATACTCCTAAATTACATTTCCAATACAATTTGCTTCTTTTGCTCTTCTTGATGTTGACCTGCCCGCTTTCAGTTGAAAGCTGCTCTTGGGAGGGCCTCACCAGTTTTTGCTTCTACAAAAAAAACCAGGGTCTCTGTCTGGATTACTTCTTTGAGAAGGATAATCGCCGTTGACTGAAACCCTGGTAATTTGCTTCTTCACGCAGTTATCTGCTCATCTATCTCCAAAAAAATAAATGATTAAATTGAGAACTAAAAGCTCTCTAATAATTGCTCTTCACGCAATTGGGCTGTAATTGTTAAGTATCTCTTTGACGCCCATCATGCAGCCCACATCATGGATGCCTCTTTCGCATCACCTCCTTGGTGATTGGCTCTCATTCACGAGAGTGATTTATGTAGTTTCTGTTTTATTGGGCTTTGCTCGATACTGCTCGGTGACAGCAGAGCCTCTATGATGTGTGTTCAATTTGTTTGTGTGTGTGTTACGACTTGTTGAACACTTGGCAGAAATATACTGAGCTTGAGGGGGCTTTTGAATAGGAAAAAAGGCATAGTGCCATAGGACTATACCTAATTATTTGAGGTTAATTGGGTACTGAAATGGGTGATTTGAGGCGTTTTTGGTTAAATTTTTGGGTGTTTTGCCTATTTTTGCCTAAATTTTTCACTTTTTACCCTAATGTCAAATTCTGACAGCACTTCTGACAGCGTAAGAAAGGGTATTTCTTTTCACGGGGCGTTCACGCCTAGCAGGGAAAATAGCCGAAAATGATTCATCTTTTAGTATCGAATTGGCGCGTTTTATGATTCGAAATTAAGCTCAAGCGCCATCTGCTGGGCTTCATAGGGGGTGGGTTTAATGGCTCGAAAGCAGTGAATAAGGTTCTGGAGATTGATCTCGCGTTGAAATTGATAGCCTGATTCTTTAAGTAGCTGTCGCCAATATTGCTCAGATTCGAATGAAAATCCTTCTAATAGCGTGAGATTTGTCTTATTCTGGACGCGTTCTGCTATAAGTAAACGGCCGTTTGGCTTCATAATCCGGTAAATCTCACGCAACAGAATCTCTTGATCACCTTGTTGCCAAAGCTCACTTAACACTTGGCACAGCATCACAATTGATACACTCTGGTCGGGAAGGGGCAATAAATTAAATTGACTGTCTTTCCACGTGATGCGTGGATCCGGGACGGCCATGGGCATACCCGCACGCTGGCGAACCAAATGCTGTCCGGGGGTCCATTGGGGATTATAAATATCCACCATGATGATTTTGCCAGTTGTGAGGCGGCGGGCAAGATTAAGGCCTCTTCTGCGATTACCAAGGTCTACGTAAACAAGCGTTTCAGTATCTTGTATTTGGCCGAGATCAAAAAGGACATCGTGGGGACGGATACCATCATTATCATACAGCTGATAAATAGCCCAAAGACGGCCGGCAAAGTAAATGCCTAATAAAATGATGCCAGCTAGCCCCAAAGGGATAAACGCAAACCACATACGCTGCAAGCTAACCCCAATAATGATTAGGCATAGAACAATGCCGCCATAAATACCGACGAATGTAGGCCATTCGTTTTGAATTGCACGGATGGTTTCTTGAAAACGCCGTTCATTGTGCATGCTACGAAGTATATTTAAAGATTAAGTGGAGAACAAAAAGTATCTTGAACTAAAATCATCTAGTTGAGCATTTGTTATCCTTGAAGTTCAAAAACTCTTTCAGCGGGTCTATTTCAAAATCCTCTTCTCCGAACACCTATACGGTCTTCAAATACTCTCGGATTTCTAAAGCAGCCGTCGCCCCTTCACCAGCTGCACTAACGACTTGCTTGGTGCTTTTGTCACGAACATCCCCAGCTGCAAAAATGCCAGGGACACTTGTTTCAAGCATTAAGGGAGAACGGCCGTTAAACGCCTCGGGAGGTGGTCCATCATGAACTAAATCATGACCTGTAACCACAAACCCCCACGGATTCAGATCAACATCAGTTCCTTGCAAAAAGCCACTGTTTGGATCGAGCCCAATGAAGATAAAAGTTCCATCGATTTCCATTGTTTGCTCTTCACCAGTTTGGTTATTTTGGAGCTGCAAACGAGCCAATTGAGAGGCCTCACCTTCAAAGGCTTTCACTTCTGTGTTCCAAAGCACCTCCATATTGGGGTGGTTTAATACCTGGTCCTGACTAATTTGACTAGCCTTTAATGAATCGCTACGAACAAGTAGGGTCACTTTATCAGCAAATTTAGTCAATAATAGCCCTTCTTCAGTGGCACTATTGCCTCCCCCAACGACTGCCACATGCTTTCCTTTATAGAATGGGCCATCACACGTGGCGCAGAAATGGACACCTGCACCTAAGTAGTCTGTTTCACCTGGTACGCCTAAGCGACGATATTTGCTACCCGTCGTGACCAACACCGCAGAGGCAGAATATTCACTGCCGTCAGAAGTCTTCACAAAATGATAGTTGTCTTGATGGCGAATGTGGCTGACTTCTTGTGCCTGCAATAGTTCAACGCCAAACTCTTCTGCTTGCTGTCGGAGCCGATTGGCAAATTCAATGCCTTCAATACTTCCAGGGAATCCGGGCATATTTTCGAGCTTTTCAGTGCCTGCTGCTTGGCCACCCAAAGCTGCTTTTTCAATCACAAGTGTATCTATTGCTTCACGAGCCATATATAATGCGGCCGTTAATCCAGCCGGACCACCACCAATGACAATCACGTCATAAAAGTGCCTTTCAGCCGTTGTTTTTAAGCCCAATTTTTGCGCCAGCTCTGCATTAGATGGTTCAGTAACTGAACTACCATCTTCAAAAACGATCGTTGGAATAATGCGCTTGCCATTGTTTTTCTCAATAACAAATTGCTCTGCTTCTGGGTCTTCTTCGATATTGATCCAGTTATAGGGGATTTGATGTTCACCTAAAAATTGTTTGCTGCGACGACAATCAGGGCACCAGTAAGCGCCATATACGGTTATGGTTGGTTCACTCATCTATTTTTACACCTTTTGTTGTTTATACGTTGCTTCCCCAATTCATAGACGACGGATTAGTGCAAATTCTTTCGAATGCGTTTCAAATTTGTTATTTCGTATATTATTGGTGGGGGATGTTTTAGATTGAAGAGGAGTTGATAGGATGCCTAGCATACAAGCCCGTTTGATGAATATCGCTCTACGCGCACTTAATGCCAAAAAGATGTTTATTGATATTCATACCAATGCCAATAATTCAGAGAGATATACGGCCGTTATTCATAAAAACCGTGCGCAGAGTAATCAGCACGACCCCGCAGCTAGAATCCAGAAAAAATACGATTATCAGAAAATTGATATTAATGGATTTTCACTGCACCGCTTTAAAAAAGGATCCCCAAAGAAGGTGCTCATATTTTTACATGGTGGGGCATATATTGTGGGGCCTTCTATGCCTCATTGGTCGCTCGTTGATAAATTAGCGGAACAATTAAATTACGAGGTCGTCCTTTTTGATTATCCTAAAGCGCCTGAAAATTGTGCTAAAGAGACCATAAAACAAACTGAAGCGATCTACGACATATTACTTGCTGAGTATGGAGCTGAAAATATTTTTTTGATGGGTGGGTCAGCTGGGGCAGGATTAGCTGCGGGATTTTTAATGCACTTAAAAGGTATTGGGAAATCGCAGCCTGCTCATTTGATTTTGCTTTATCCATGGCTTGATGTAACCATGTCTCATCCCGAATCTGAAGCTATTGAATCAAGAGACTTGCTATTAAAATGTGATGGATTAAGAACCTGCGGTGAGCTTTATGCCGGTGAATATAGTTTAAAAGATCCCATTATTTCTCCGATTTATGGTTCTTGGGAAGGGCTTCCACCTGTACAAATTTTTACTGGAATTAATGATATTCTCAATCCCCAAGCCAAGGCGCTAGAAATAAAACTTAAATCGATTAATCATCCTGTTGGTTATTTTGAGTATGTTGAGATGCAGCATGCATGGATGATTTTGCCTATTCCTGAGGCTAAGCAAGCAATTAATCAATTAGTAAACGTGGTGAGGTGAGGTTATTTGGGCGTTGGATTATGGGGTTGATACGGCCGTTTACTCTCAAACGCTGCTTGTAGTTTTTTCTTCGGAACAGGCAACATTAGCTCCAAATCACTGCCATTGGCATCCTGAATCCAGCACATTTCTGTTCCATAATCTGCATAGGGTTTAACAAACTCTATCGAACCACGTTGAATTGCAGAAGCATACGCTTGTTGCACATCTTTAACTTCATATCCAATATGGTCCATACCCGTCCCAAATCGTTTAGCGAAGTCAAATTCACGAGGCTCTTCGTATGGAGGCCCAATCACTTCAATAACGGCTTGCCGTTGGTTACCGTCAAAGTAGGGATCTGCTAGATAAATAAATGCTCCCCCCTGATCATAGATGTATTCAAAGACAGACTGAAAGCCAAAAACATTTGAATAGAACTGCTTTGTTCGCTGCCAATCATCACTAAATATATCAAAATGGTGCAATAAAAACTCAACGGACTCAGTTTGGTGTGGCTTGGCTAAAGGCTCTTTTTCTTCCAAAATTTCAATAAGAATGCCGCTATCGTCAAAGACCCCAAAATGTCGTACAAAGAGAAAATCATCTGGTTCCCAAGCCACCTTGAGGCCTTTTGATTTTAGCTCTTTAAAGGCTGCGTCCGCATTTTCAACCTCAAAGGCTAGGTGATGGAATCCTGGGCCACGCTGTTCAAAATAGGCTTGCTCCCCATCACTAAACGGCCGTCCTATCAATTCAAGGTATAACTCACTGCCGCTGCCTAAAAAGGTTAAATCATATTCCCCTCGATTGTAGAATTTTGCACATATTTCATGATGTAATACATTGGTGTAGAAATTGGAAACGGCCGTTGTGTCCTCACACAAAATGCCGATATGGTGTAGCTTGTATTTGATCATATGCATACTCTGTTTTAGTATGATTTTGAGTATTAAACCGCGCTAAACAAAAAAAGGCCAGCCCGCAGGCTGACCTTTCTCATTCATAAAGAAGATTTATTATAGATTACATTAAACCTTGCATTATTTTGTCGAGAGACTCTTTCGATGGACGAATTTTGTCATTTCCCAACTCAATCAATGGCGTATCGACCAACCGACGGTCATCAGCAAGCTGCTGGCGATCGGGATTGTAATAGAGCAAGCCTGTGATGAACTCTTGTTTTTCTTCAGCCCATTGCAAACGATGCAAAGCACCCATCTTGTCGGTCGGATCATAATCAGATTCCAACTTGCGCAATGAAATTTTTGAGCCGTCGTGTAGTTCAACAACCTTCATTTCACCTGGTTCATAATCATCAATTTCGATTTCATCAGCAGGAGCAACCCAGCCAATATCGTGAAGCGGTTCTTCGTTGTCTTTGCCGTAAGTGTAGCTCTTGGTTGAAGAGTCATGATTGTTGAATGCCACACAGGGGCTAATGATGTCTAGCAGAGCAGTTCCTTCGAAGCTCAACGCGGCTTTTAAAAGTTCACGAACCTGTTTTGCATCACCAGAGAATGAGCGGGCCACGAAGCCAGCGCCTGCCAAAATACCTTCCATGCAGATATCAATTGGAGGCAATTCATTTAAACCAGCATATTTAAGCTCTTGTCCCTCATCAGCTGTTGCTGAGAATTGACCTTTGGTCAAACCATAGACACCATTGTTTTCTACGATGTAGACCATGCGTACGTTACGACGCAT
>JANQSK010000088.1 GCA_028284105.1 Anaerolineae bacterium | reverse complement strand
CGTTCAACACATACCTGATGCCCCTGTTCAACTCGAAGAAGCATTGAAAAAAGCGACAGAAAAGAAACCTGAGAATCGTTTTGAGTCGATGAGCCTACTTCTAGAGGAGCTTAAAACATTATTTAATCAATGGGGAACAAGTGATGTGCTTCTCGATACTCATATTGATCAGACTCTACAACCGCTATCCACGCAAGAAATTGCTGATTTAGAGAACCCGTTTTTGGGATTACGGCCGTTTTCTGAAGCAGATGCAGATAACTTTTACGGCCGTAATGCGCTTGTGCAAGAGCTGTTAGGCTTGATGTCAGATGGCACAGATTTAAGTCGATTAATTGCGGTCGTTGGCCCTAGTGGTAGTGGGAAATCATCGTCTGTGAAAGCGGGTCTTATGCCAGCGTTACGCCAAGGAGGGCTACCTGAGTCAGAGCAGTGGTATTTGGTTGATTTTATGCCAAGTGCTCACCCATGGGAGGAGCTTGAAGCGGCGTTGTTACGCATTGCGGTTGACCCACCACACAATATGCGTCAATTGTTGATGGCTAATGAACGCGGTTTGATGCGCGTTGTCCAGCAGCTATTACCGGATGATGGCGAAACGGAACTGGTTTTGGTCATTGATCAGTTTGAGGAGATGTTTACTCTGCTGGATGATGAAGACAGTCGGATGCTGTTTTTGGATAGTTTGGTAACGGCCGTTTTGGATCCTAAAAGTCGCATTCGAATCGTCTTAACGCTTCGTGCTGATTTTACAGATCGGCCGTTGCAGTATCCTGACTTTGGGGAACTCATGCGTCAACGTATGGTTTTTGTCTTGCCGTTGATGCCACACGAATTGACTGATGCAATCACCCAACCTGTGACGACATTGGGCCTAGAAATGGAGCCTGCTTTAGTGACCACCCTTGTGAAGGATGTCGGTGAGCAGCCTGGGATGTTGCCACTTTTGCAATACACCTTGACAGAACTTTTTGAACGGCGAAACGGCCGTTTAATGATGCTTGGAACCTATCATGAAATGGGAGGCGTTAAGGGCTCTCTCGCTCGTAGAGCTGACGAGATTTTTGAACGTTTGGATATAGATGAACAAGGGATCGCCCGGCAATTGTTTTTACGTTTGATCACCTTAGGTGAAGGCGTCGAAGATACAAGGCGCCGGGTTTTACAAGCTGAGTTAGATGATTTGCAGGCCCAACAAGTTTCAAAAATCCATCGCGTCTTGGAAGAGTTTGGTCGTTTTCGCTTGCTTACTTTTGACCAAGATCCTGCGACTCGGAGCGCAACTGTTGAAGTGGCGCATGAAGCGCTTCTTCGCGAATGGCCTCGGTTAAGACAGTGGTTAACCGATAGTCGAGAAGATGTTCGGCGTCAGCGGTTGTTGGCAGATTCAGCTCATCAATGGGCAGAAGCTGATCAAGACGATAGCTACCTTTTGCGAGGCAGTCGTTTAGTGGCGTTTGAATCATGGATGGAAGATACGGCCGTTGCGCTGACGGAAAATGAAAGCACTTATCTCAAGGATAGTCTTGTTGCTAGAGATAAGCGTCAAGCAAAGGAAGAAGAGCGCAGACTGCGTGAGCTTGAAACAGTTCAAAAATTAGCGGACGAGCAACAACAAAGAGCCGAAGAACAAAGTAGAGCAGCTCAATCTTTACGGCAACGCGCCTACTTTCTATCAGGTGCGCTCGTTATTGCTGCTGTTTTGGCAATTGTCGCTTTTGGATTTTCTCGCTCCTCGAATAGCAATTTAAACCTTGCGTCGACCCGTGAGAGTGAGGCAATTGCAAATGCAATTTTAGCTGAAACTAGAGAGGGTGAAGCACTTGAAAATGCTAATCTTGCATTAACTCGTGAAGCCGAACGTGAAATTGAAAGACAGGCTGCAGTTTTTGCACAGGAAACGGCCGTTGCCGAAACCAATTTTCGAGCAACAGCTGAAGCAGATGCTTTAGAAAAACAAATATTTGCAGAACAACAACAGGTTCTTGCTGAAGAACAAACTTTACTTGCTGTTTCGCGTGAATTATCGCAACTTGCTACATCTTTATTAGAGAGTGATCCAGAACTGAGTATGTTATTAGCGATGGAAGCTTTAGAAAATACATATACAAAACAAGCCGAAGAAGTTTTGCATAATGGGCTTCAGCGATCACGCGCTCATATGACTTTGATTGATGAACATATTTCATTTAGTAATGCAATATTTACACCTGATGGGAAGAAATTTATTGTCCATAGCGATGAAGGTTTTATTCAGCTTAGAAGTGCAGATACAGGGGAGCTTTTATCATCAGCACCTCTTAGTTCAAGTGTAATTAAATGGCAAATGTTTAACCCCACAGATAATTCAATATGGATTCTCATAAATCAAAACGAACTTACTGATGATGGTAATTATCAAGGAATGCAGCTGTTATCCTGGGATATGATGGATTCAGAAGTCCAACTTATCCAAACAATTAATGAGGAACTACCTGTATTTATGGAGGCTCGAATAAGCCCAGATGGAACGCTCCTAGCTTTTGGAAACACAAAAAATGAAGCAATATTGTGGGATATTTTAGCTGGTGAAAAGTTGTTGACATTAGCTCAATTTAGCGATTTAGCTTGGGGTTATTCTTTTTCACAAGATGGCTCATTACTTGTGGTTGGCGGGATTAATGGAGAAGTCGCAATTATCGACATACAGGCATCAATTGCTTCAAAGTTACCCCAATCGATCTTTGATTTTACTTTTCAAAGTCAAGAGGTGTTACTTCAATCAATGATCAGCCCATCTGGTAATTTGCTTGTTATTCAACAAGAAGATGTGCAGATATGGGATATTTCTGACTTACCTAATCGTCAACTCTTATTAACAATTGAAGATGAAATTAAAGATTTTGCTTTTAATAGCGATGAGACTTTATTTATTAGTCAGAGTCCGATTCAAGATAATGGCTTTGCATCTGTATGGGAGTTATCTTCCGGTCAGCGAATTTTTGATTTAGCAGGGCATAAAAGTGCTGTATTTAATGCTATGTTTAGTTCTGATGAAAAACATATATTAACAAGTAGTGCAGACGGTTCTGTGAGAGTGTGGGATGCAACGTTATTGAGTGGGGGTGAAGTTAACACACTTTTTGATGGTTTAGCTGGTATGGATTTTGAGCTAAGCCCAAATCAACAATTATTGGCTTCGGCTAGCTATTTTGGACCATTAACACTGTATGATAGAGAAACTTTTGAAGTAATTCATTCATTTGGTGGAAATGAGAACACAGGAATATATCGAGCGTCTTTTCATCCAAATGGAACACAAATAGCTACAGTCGGTTTTGATCAAGTAATTCGAATTTGGGATGTTGATACTGGTGAGCTTTTGATCTCTTGGGTGGGGCATGAGCCCGGTGGCAATTCAGGTGGTTTTTTCCCTGCGGATCTTGACGTTGAATTTAGCCCTGATGGAACACGAATCGTTACAGCTAGCTCCGACGGGTCAGCAAAGGTCTGGGATGCAGAAACTGGAGAACAATTAATCAGTTTTGATGAGCATTCAGTAGGGCTACATAGTGTTGAATATAGCAATGACGGTGCCATGATTGCAACAAGTAGCGATAATCCAGAAAACACCGTTCGTGTGTGGAATGCTGAAACTGGAGAAGAAATATTTGTCTTAAATGTCATTAATCGTGCATGGGGTTTAAATTTCAGCCCTGATGATAAAATTTTAATCACCTCAGGTACTGCTGGGTTTGTAACAATTTGGGATTTGGAAACTGGTACAGAACTTTATTCATTACCATCCCAGATTGGAACAGTTTCCGATGTTGAGTTTATGCCAAATGGGAATCAATTTATAACAAATGGGGGAAATAATACGACAGTTTGGGACTTGGAGACTGGAAACGAAGTTAAAATTATTTCAAATAACGTTCGAATGTTTAGCATGGAAGTGAGCAATGATGGGCGCTTTCTGTATGGCGGTACTAATGGATTTCTTTACGTATTCACTTTGGATATTAATGACACAATAGCGCTTGCACAAGACAGAATATCACGTAGTTTAACAAATGAGGAGTGCCGTCGATATCTTTATTTGGATAATTGCTCAGAAAAATAAACAATCGATGAATGACATCTCCTTCTTTGAAGTTACAGATGTCATTCATGTTTTAGCTTTCACAAACGGCCGTTTTATAACCCAAACATATTCCTCTAATTCACAAAAAGTGAAAAAGTGGTTTGATTATCAAACATTTTTTATCAAGCTCAATGTTTTCTTTGGTGTTGAATTTCAATCTAAATCACGACTAAATATAGACAAGAACGAATAAAATCTGTGCAAAATATTGACAAGACCCTGATCTTTGTCTATATTATGGGCATGAATACAAAAACTCTTTCACCAAAAACGTTACAAATTACAAACATTTTTTCGTTTGTGTTTGTTTTAACGATCAATGTTTTATCTAATGCACTGCCCTTTAATGGTCAAACAGCGGGCGATATTTCTGATGCGCTCCCTTCTTTTTTCACTCCCGCAGGCTACACCTTCTCAATTTGGAGTTTGATTTACTTGGCACTGCTTGGTTTTACGATTTATCAAGCCCAAGCGTCTCAAAAGAAACGGCC
>JANQSK010000081.1 GCA_028284105.1 Anaerolineae bacterium | reverse complement strand
TTTCAAGGGTTGCATTGGGGTCTGCCTGCACTTCTTTAATTGCACATAAACGACCAGGCAAACGAATATCCTCCGCGCGGTATACGTTCCCCATACCACCCTGCCCAACAATATTGGTCAACCGATAGCGTTCGCGTAAAATAGTATCGCTTTGATGTGGTGATAACATATCTTTATTATATCGAAGACAGTCGTTTATGGGTTGTCTATCTAGGTTTGAAAGTTTTTGCGACATGGCGACATGGCGACGCGGCTCACTTTCACCCGCTCGCCTCAGCGCTCCCTCGCCTAGTCGCTCATTGAAGGAGCATGTAGATGAATGAAAAACCAGTATTAGTCGCACGGGAAGGTCAATTAGTCGGTCAGCGGTGGACAATTGACACCGAAACCTTTGTTATTGGCCGCGGGCACGATTGCCAGATTGTATTACCGGAACGGCAGGTTTCTCGTCATCATGTCAAAATCTTGTATGAAGACAATCGATACGTTCTTTATGATTTGGGGAGCAAGAACGGAACGCATTTAAATGGCAAGCAGGTGGACGGAACGGCCGTTTTGCAGGATGGTGATGAAATCCAAATTGCACTGGCAGTCAAGCTCGTCTTTGTCGGCACCGATGCCACCATTCCACTCACTTTTGAGCCACCCGTTCAAGAAGGAGCTTTGGTGATTGATGAAGCCCAACGGGCTGTGTTTATCAAAGGAAAAGAACTTTCTCCGCCTCTATCACTGGCTCAATTCCGCCTCATTGAACTGCTCTATAACAGCCAAGGTGCGGTTTGCAGTCGTGACCAAATTGTTGGAGTTGTCTGGCCCGGAACTGATGGCTTAGGCGTCTCTGAACAGGCGATTGATGCGCTCGTTCGTCGCCTCCGCGACCGTCTAGCTGAAGAAGACGAATACAACTATATTGTCACCGTCCGTGGCCATGGCTTCCGATTAGATAACGAGCCTCACTAAATAAACTATTCTACTAAAATTGAAAAGGCGGTTTACGAATGATTTCGTAAACCACCTTTTTTGTTAGAAATTTAAAGCTTCGCCTTTAGAGACGCGCCTCAATTTTGCCTTTGATTGCTTTCAGCATCGCTTCTTGCTCTGCTTGGCCAGATTCTTGCGCTTGGGCAATCACCCGATCCATCACTTGAAGCATATCCGGGGAAATCATAGCTGCATTACTATCAAGAATTGCGTTTTGTTCTGCTTCAGATTCAGTGCGAACCAGTTGATTGAGCATCTGAATTTCTGGTGGCAATTGACTTTCAATCATATTCATCAATATGGCTTGAATTTCAGCTAGTGCTTTAAAGCGATCTTTATCGTCTGCTTGCTGTGCCTCCTGCATTTGGGCTGAAAGAAGATACATAAAGGTATCATCGATGTTACCCATATTTTCAGCAACAGCTTGTTGTTTATCTGGCGCGTTGATAATGGCTTGAATGACATCGTTTGCTGCACCCAACATCTTTTCAGATTCAGCACGCATCGCTTTTTGGAACTCAAGCAATCGGTCTCGAAGTTCGGTTAATTTTTCGGCCGTTGCAGACTCTTTAGCCTGTTCCCGTTTTTCAATTTCGGCCGTCATTAAGGCAAAGAAGTCATACGTCATCGCCTGTTGGCCAGCCGCCACAAGCCCATCAACAATTGCAAAATCATCAATGTTTTCGACTAGGTGATCAAGCAACAGTTGTGGAGAAAGTCCACCTTGCTTTTTCGCAGCTTGATTAAATTGATGGAGGGCCACTTGGCGACGCTGCATCTCTTGGCCAACGGGCGTATTTTCCATGAGCTTAACGCGCAAATTCGTCAGACCGGCAGCACTTTGACTATCCTGCATTTGCAATGATTGATCAAGGAACATTTGCAGCATCGAGAAAAACTCATCATCAAAGAGATTCATATTTTCTTGAATGAGGAAGTCCATCACATCCCCATCAGCAGAAGCAAGCTTACGCAAAAGCTCAGACTGCTCTTTTTGGCGAGCAATCATCTCTTTTGTGATACCTTCCGTTTCAAGAACGCGTTCCATAAAGGTTTGATAGTTGAGCATGATCTCAGGTTGGAACATATAGGCTCGACGTTCTTCCTGAGGAAGGGCGTTCATCACCTGCTGCGCCATCTGCCCAATCATCTGTTCCCGTTGCTCAGTGTTGAGGTTAAGCTGTTGGGGTACATGAACCATGAAGATTTCATATTCTGGATCGTGGAAAAGAAGCAAGGTTGAAAGCTGTGCTTGAAAGCCGCAGCTTGGGCATTGCGCCATATTGAGTTGGTTATTGAGCAATGCTTGTTTTAGTTGCGGTGTCCGTTTGGAATCAACGACTTGATGGACTTCTGTTGGAAAATTTGTGCCACATTGCGGACACGACACTTGTGTTTGCATGAATACCTCAGTTTTTAAGAAGAGAGTAGAGAAAAGGAAGTAAAGTGTGTCAGGTATCAAGTGTCAGGTGTGTGACCATTTTCCACTTTTTACGAATCACAACTCACTATCCACTACTCGCTATCTTTGTCTTTCGGGAGTGAAAATGTAAATGTGGTACCGGGAACCTCTTCATTGCTACTAAACCAAATACGGCCGTTATGCGCCTCAATAATCGATTTAGATAAGAAAAGACCTAACCCAGTGCCTTCTGTTTTTCGGCTTAATGCATTATCAAGCCTTGAAAATTGTTGAAAAATTCGATGTTGTTCATGTTCAGGAATACCAATCCCCGAATCTTGAACAGAGACTGTCACATAATCGGCGTGCTCAGCCCCGACAAGCTTAATCTCACCACCATCCGGTGAATATTTAATCGCGTTGCTAATCAGATTATTCAAAACTTGATTTAAGCGACGCTCATCACCCGTTATGGCTGGGAAATCATCTGAAAATTCTTGTGTAAACGTATGTTTGTTGGTTTGACTACTAAATTTGCGAACCGTATTTTTAACCAAAAGCGGCAAGATCACGTTTTCGCTAATTTCAAGTGAGAAGGTGCCAGCCTGTAAGCGAGAGACTTCCAATAAACTATCAATTAAATCTGTTAAATTATCAGCCTCTTCTTCAATCACCATCAAGGATTCTTGCACGATTTCAGGTGACCAGTTGGCATCTTGCCGCTGAAGTGTACCTGCATACCCCTTAATGATCGACACCGGTGTTTTTAGCTCGTGGCTTACGACAGAAATAAACGTTTTTTGGAGCGCCTCTTCTTCACGATAGCGGGTGAGATCACGCACATTGGCGATAATATCTGTCATGCGCCCTTTGTTATCCATGAGAGGGGCGTAGGTGATGCCAAGACTCTTTACTTTGCCATCTGCGGTTTGATGAGTAGCGTTTTCAGGTCGCTGAAAATCCCCTTCAACATAGAGATGCGCGGCTCCGGGTAACGGCCAACCTGTTTCTAGCGCTTTGTGCAGATCCATCTCCGTTTTGAGACTGTCCCAGTTAAAGATTTCACTGTGCAGCTTGCCAACCACATCTTCAGGTCGCCACCCCATCATATTGCTCAACGCCTTGTTGAATTCACTAATCCGCAGTGACGAATCAAGGATCATGACCCCATCCGCATTTTGCTGGATAATGGCGTCAAGGCGCTGCTTTGCTTTGTTAATTTGTTGATAGAGTCGGGCGTTTTTTACCGCAATGGCTGCTTGTTCCGCAAAGCTTCGCAGCAAAGCAGACGCATCTTCAACCATGAAATATTGTCCAGCCATAAAGACGTAAATGAGCCCCAGCACCTTTTCGCCATCTTTCATAGGCAGGCGAATCATCTGAGTTAAGCCCATGTTGGCATTGCGCGCCACAATACCCAATCGGCGCGTCAGCTCTGCCTCTTGGGCGGCACCGTCTGCCGCTGGCAAATCACGTAGCAACGGGGCAAAGTGGTCAACCACAGGCGCTGGAATTCCGTAAACGGCCGCTACTTGTAAAAGCTCTGTATCTGGGTCAGTCAGAGCAATCAGCCCCGCTTTACCTGAAACCAATTCAACGCTAGATTGTAAAATAAGACGAAGTAGGTCGGAAAGGTCTAGTTCAGCTGTAAGAGCACGCGTAATCGCTAACAAATACTCGCGCTGTAAAATTCGGATATCGACAATTGAGCTCATAGATGGTTCTCTTCCAGCCGGCGGGATTGTAGCATAGCCAGCACAACAGGACGACAATAGCACGAGAGTGTAAATGTTGCGTAAGAGTGGGGGTTGGGGATCAGGGATCGGGGGTTAGGGATCGGAAATTAGTCACCTCTTCGCCACATTACCTTGCAATCTTGAAACGTGACACTTGACTCGTTATCCTTGACACACATTCCACTTTCCTCTCTGCTCAAAAGACTGCTATACTGAAAGCCCATGTCAAATGTTCTTGTCCGTCAAGTTACTGAATCTGATTTACCTGCCCTGAGAGAGCTTTTTTACACAAGCTATGGTGAAAACTATCCCTACAAGGAGTTCTATAGCGATGAATGGCTCAAGCGGAGTATTTATCAAGATAGTTACCTCTTTTTATT
>JANQSK010000385.1 GCA_028284105.1 Anaerolineae bacterium | reverse complement strand
AAATGACAGCTTCAAATTTCGTTTCCTCGAGGTTCCGAAGCTTTTGCTAACATGTTTTCAATTTAAAAACTTCGGAACACTTAACTCATTTAGACCTGGGTCTCTTTGGAAATTTGGCGGGTGATTTGAGGCGATTTAGGGAATCTCATTTTGAACTGGCTTCCCTTTCCTTCCCCTTCACTAAAAACAGTAATCTCAGCGGACAAAACTTCGCAGATTCGTTTTGCAATATGGAGTCCAAATCCAACACCTCGGTGGATTCGCGCATTATCTGCCCGGTAAAATAGATCAAAAATGCTCTCCTGATCTTCTACTGGAATGCCAATCCCTTTATCAGCGACATCGATTAAAATCGCATCAACGTCTACTTGCACCATCACCATAATAGAAGAAACATCTTCACTATACTTTATGGCGTTCGTGATTAAGTTCAAGGTCGCACGATGCATGAGATGCATATCAGCAATAATGCTCTGATTTTCTTCATCGGAGGTCTCTTTAACCTGGCACAATATCTCAATACCAGAACTTTCGCCTAATGATTCATAAATCTCATCGATAAATAGCTTGCAAAACTCTGATTCTTGATATTTTTTATAGACAGGGGTGAGTGGATATTGGCTCATTTGGCCAATAAATATCGTTTCATTCAGGATCTCAGTGAGATAGCGAACGGCTTCTTGAATATGCTTTAAATGTTTGTGCTGTTTTTCTTCAGAAAGACGTTCGCTATGAAATCGCAAAAGCTCTGACGATGTGTTCATCACCGTAAGGGGTGTTCTAAATTCATGAGACACGGTTTCAATTATTTTTGTTTTTAACTGACTTAGATGCTCAGTTCGTTTCAGTGCCTCTTTTAATTCTTGCCCAAGCTGTGTTTCGCGAGCTAATGATTGTTCTAAAGCTTCAGTCTTTTCAGTAAGGGACTCTGTTTTCTCATTTACTTCACTTTCTAGATCTAATGATTTGAGTCGAAACAAGTTGGCTTCATGTTTGGCTTTTTCCGTTTGGTAGGAAATTTCTAAAATTTGCATTCGGTATGTTGCATTGCGATTGAAGATCGTATGCTTGATTTCCTGTGCCACTTTGTAAGCCTCTAACGCCTGATGATATTCGCCTAAACGCTCGAGAATCTGCGATAGCACTTCAAGATTTTCATATTCATCGTCAGGCGCTCCTATTTCTTTAGCAATGGAAACGGCCGTTTCTGCCTCTATTTTCGCATCATCATAGTTACCTTGCTTTAAAGCGAGTTTGGCTTTCGCATGGTGCGCCATAGCTAAGCCCTTAAGATCATTGTTTTGTTTTATATCCTCAAAAAACAATTTGACATAATATTCAGCTTGTGCAAGGTCATCTATTTCTAGGTAACAGAGCGAGAGAATTGAGCCAATAAAACTGCGTAAGAAATATGATTCGTTTTGCTTAATAAATGAAACGACGTGTTCCCCAAATTGAATCGCTGCCTCATAATTGCCTAACTTGAGATATGTATCAGCAATATTGTTTCTTATGACAAATCCCACATCATAAAATTGGTTATCTTCAGCCAATTTAAGAGCTTGAAAATTTTCTTCTTGTGCTTTTTCAAAGTGACCTAATTCCACAAGCAATAATGCCAAACTTTGTTTAGCCATCACCAAAATCATGGGTTCATTAATTTCGAGAAGCATCATGATAGCTTGATTGATCTGCTTGTATCCGTCTAGATATTCCCCGATTCGCGTGTACCCTTGTCCAAGTCTAAGGTACGATTTTGCGATCAATGTTTTGTTTTCATACTGTTGTGCAAAATAAAGTGCTTTTTGGCTATGCGTTATAAATTCTTGATACTGGCTAATCAGTTGATGGCAATACCCTTTCAGCAATAGGCTCTCAATGACGCCATCCATATAAACAATTTCGCTATCATCATGGGCTAATTGATAGGCTTGCTCACATAGTGCAATCGCCTGAGGCGTATCTAAAGAGCGAATTTGATAGGCTTGCTCAAGCAAACTATCCACCATATTCGCATGATTAGATTCCAAATCAATTTGTTTTTTCAACGTGGTTAGGTCGTCTTGTTTGCTCATCGGCTATTCAATGTTAGGCGGTTCTATTTCAAGGGTTTGATCAAACTCTGAAAAATCAACTTGCCATATGGATGCTTCTTCTGTTTCAGGTTCAATAATAATCACTCGATGTAATTCAAATGTATCCGGATGAATCCACAGTTCGGCTTGAACTTGGGCTGGCCCAATCAAGTTTCCGCTCATGGTGAAGAGCCTTTCTCCATCGATGGAGCCGGTGATTTTATAAAAACGGCCGTTTCCACCCTCTTCCATTCGTTCTAAACCCACCAGCTCAAACTCTGTAAAATCATTAACCAAAATGGACGGCAATCCCACTTCATCATCAAAAAGAACGGTTGGATCGAATCCCCAATTGGGTGGTAATTCTTCCCATTGCCCAGTTAATGGGTTCGTTTGCCATTGAATATCAGCAATGGTCACAACCTGTACATCTGTAATTAAGCCTGGTCCAATGATACGCACAATAGCTTGCGCTCTATCTGGAGACAAATAATCACCTTCTGCTCGCCTGAAAACAAACAGATTGTCAGGTGGATCCACAAAGGCAGGCGCACCATCTCTTTCAATCAAAAAGTGAAATCCACGAAGCTCGTTCATCCGAACGGCCGTTTCTTGAATAATCTCTTCTGGTTGTAATTCAACTTCTGGTGTTGATGTCCCACCACACCCCAAAACAAGTAAAAGCAAAAAAAGTACAGCAAGGAAAGGTAAAGGCCGCAACGATTTCATCTTGTCCCATTTTACACAATTTACGCTTTTTGTGAATCGCGTGGGAATTACGTCCCCCCGGTATTATCGCCCTATAGATTCGAATACGACCGTTTTGGCATAATGAATCTCATTGCCTGTTGCCAGAAGGCTCAATGAAACGGCAATGAAGAGGACATAGATGACGATTGAGCAAACATTGGCAGCCCCTAGCCGTAACGGGTTAAATGGCACCTCACAACACAACCATGAACTTGCCAAATTACAACTTTGGCTTGCAAAGAAAATTGAAGCATCCCTGCCTAAAAACTTCGAGAAAGAAAAGAATCCTAAAACCATCCAGTTCATCAAAGAGCGCTTTGATCGAGCCAAGCAACACACATCCATGCAAATTGCGCCAGCGGATGAAGCAGAGTTTTTTAACGGCTTAGTTGATGAGATCTTAGGATTTGGCCCTCTCGAAAAAATCCTCAATGACAATGATGTCACTGAAGTAATGGTGAATCGAGCAGATTTAATCTACATCGAGAAAAAAGGGAATCTGACTGAGTCAGGTGTCCAATTTGTTGATGATGCTCACGTTGAACGCGTCATCAAGAAGATTGTTGAGCCGCTGGGCCGCTATGTGGGTCCAGATGTACCACTGGTGGACGCCCGTCTT
>JANQSK010000027.1 GCA_028284105.1 Anaerolineae bacterium | reverse complement strand
TTGTTTGTGTTCATGATTTGGGATTGTAGCGGTGGGTAGAGTTAGAGGCTAATTGGTTAGAGTAGAGAGTAAAGAGAAGAGAGTAGAGAGAAGTGTGATTGTGGAAATAAACTTTAATTGGATCGTTGTTGGTTTTCCGATCCCTAATCCCCAATCCCTAATCCCTAGCCCCTGATCCCTAGCCCCCAATTTACCGTCTTCCATCATACCAAAACGGCATTTTGCTTCCGTTGGCTGGAGTTCGTTTGGTGAAAAAGTAGTAGAGGGCGGTAATGACTGATTTGGTCATTTCCCATTGGTTGTACAAGTTGCCTTTTCGGCCAGAGGTGAGAACGGGATGACGATGGAGAATGATATATTTTTGATTGGTTTTACGGCCGTATTTCTTTAACCGATTCACAAAATCCAAATCTTCAAATGCATAGAGGGTCATGTTGAATTGACCTATTTCCTGGAACACATCAGCCCGGCAAAGCACAAAAAGCCCTAAGCACGTTTTAAAGAGTCGCAAATTGATATTTTGTCCTTCCAAATTGGTGCGATACCAAAACGGGGCGTCAATCACTTTAATGGTGCTTGAACAGCCGATAACATCTGTTTGCTGCATGGTGTGGTAAACATCAGCCATCAATTCAGGAGTTGGGTATGAGTCAGCATCAATGAAAAGGAGCCATCTGCCTTGGGCTCCCGCGGCTCCTGTATTGCGGGCTTTTGAGATGTGATTGTCTGGTTCAAAGACGACGGTGACACCTGCTTCTTGAGCAAGTACGGCCGTATTGTCGGTCGAATTGTTGTCACACACGATAAGCTCGACTTGGCATCCTTGTGCTTGGAGGGGAGAAACGGCCGTTTGAATCTTGCCAATCGTTTCTGCAATCAGCTTTTCCTCGTTAAACGCCGGGATAATAATTGAAAGATCCATCACTTTTGTAACTTTTGGTTCCCTTGTGCATAGTATACATGAGATTTTATGGACAGCTTAAGTGACATCTACCAGAAATATGCCCCCGATGTGTATCGATTTTCGCTAGGATTATCAGGGGATCCAGCGTTAGCAGACGACATCACCGCCGAGACATTTGTCCGAGTGTTGGTATCGTCCAAGCCGATTCAGATGGAAACCGTGAAGGGGTATCTGTTTACGATTGCGCGTCATTTGTATTTGGAAGGATTGCGTAAAAATAAGCGAATCACTGATCTTGATGACACACTGTCAGACAGAAGCCATTCTGTAGAAGGGATGGCTGAAATTCGAGAAAGCTTAAACCGTGCACTGGAAGGGTTACAACAATTGCCTGAGATTGACCGAGCCGCCCTATTGATGCGCATTGAAAATGAGTTGCCCTATACGGCCGTTGCTGAGGCACTGAACATCTCAGTGTCAGCCGCCAAAGTAAAAATCCACCGTGCTCGAATTAAATTGGCCCAGCACATGATGGAGACCCAATCATGAAAATGACCGAAGATATCATTATCGACTTGCTTCCCGTCTACCAATCTGGAGAAGCTAGCGAAGACACAGTAAAAGCCGTCGAACAGTATTTAGATGAAAACCCAGCGTTCAAAAAAATACTGTCTAACTTTGATGACAAATTAATTTCAAACGAAGTGGATCAACCCCACTCAAAAATTGAAAAGGAGGCGCTCATGCGCGTGAAAAAAATATTACGAACTCGATCAATCCTGTTAGGTGTTGCTCTGTTTTTATCCCTTATGCCACTTTCAAATGCGGGTAATAGCACTGACGGATTAACATGGTTGATGCTTAGAGATGCTCCTAATGTGGCCATATTGTTTGGCGTTGCAGCACTCATCGCTTGGATTGGCTATGCATGGACATTCCAAACATTAGCTGATTAAGCATTGTTGATCGGATTTACCGCAAAGTTCGCAAAGTTCGCAAAGAAAAGTTATAAAAACTTTGCGTTCTTTCCGCGCTTTGCGGTTGAAAATGTTCCTAAATACCAGCCCCTAATCCCCAGCCCCTAATTCCCGCCTTCCAACTTACGCATTTTTCACGACCTTCCTGCGCGGCATTCACACCCTTTTAATCACAATGTGACATAATAAAAATGTTATTACATGTTGTTTGGCAGGTTTGTGTCAGCTTGTTGAAAGTCCAGAACTTAAAATACCCAATAGGCGACACATCGAAGAAGACAAAGTGTGAGATTTCAATTGATTGAATCACCTTGTGTTTTCGAAGAGGTAAACCAGAGCCTGTGTTGAAACATAATGAAACGGTTTATCTCAGGAAAGGGCAGTGTTTTCACAAGGCAGTAGACAACCACAACCAAGACAACAAATTCCAGGGAACATCATCCTTTGGTTTGTCATTTTGGCATTAACCTTGTTGTTAATCCCAATATTTTTATTTTCCAGAACGCTAAATCAAGATGTTCGTGAAATTGAAGCGACGGTGATTCCACTGGAAACGGCCGTTTCTGGGAACCCACAGCTTTTACCCGATGACCCAACGACACTTCAAGAGCTCCAGCTTCTTAACGACCAAGTAGCTCAGCTTGATACGCTTCAACCCACCTTATCTGCTCAACAAATTGAATGGTCTTCTGTGATGCAGACAATTCGAGCCTTTGACGAGTCAGAGATTGCCATCTTGTCGCTTGTGCAGGCTCCGGGGCGACTCACCATTCGAGGACGGGCTGAAAACGAGCAGGCGATTACGGCTTATGCCAGGCAGTTAGAACAATCTGGGCAATTTAACAGTGTGTTGGTTCAATCCATTTTGGCGGTTGAAACACCATTTATTATTGAATCCCCAACACCACCGGGACCAACGCCAACCCCTTCACCGACCAATCAACCAACGGCCGTTCCCACAATCACACCCATTCCTCCAACGGCCACACCCGATTTAACGGATGAATTTGAATGGGATGACCACCATGCACAGCCTATCTTTTTGGGAGAAGCCCAAACGCATAACTTTTTGCCAAACTTCGATGTCGACAACGTTTTCTTTTTAGCCAAAGCGGGGCGTTACTATCAGATTCGAACAACTAATTTGGCAGCGGGAGTTGATACCTTCTTAACCGTCACCATTGGAGACCAAACGTTAACCAATGATGATGCTCAAAACGGCACGCTCGCCTCATTCGTTGAAGTACAAGCGCCACCCGATCAAGATGTGAATGTTTTTGTACGA
>JANQSK010001226.1 GCA_028284105.1 Anaerolineae bacterium | reverse complement strand
CGGCCGTGGACAGCCGTTGTGGTTGTGGAAAACGGCCGTTTAAGTTGAATTGTGTCTTGTTCATCAAAAATATTAAGCATGATCATTACCCTTTTTTGCAAAGAAAAAGTTATTTCTCTTTGCTGTACTAAGAAGCAAAAAAGGGGCATCAAAAAAGCCCCTTCTCACACAAGAAGGGGCTTTAAAAATTTTACGTTTATTGCCACCCCTCATCTGTCAGAAGTCTTTTAACCTCTGCCGGAATTAGCACCATTTCGCCGGAAATGTCCTTTGCGGTTGCTGAGACGTCATCGGGCCGGTCCCTCAGTCTCTCTTGATAAGAAGCTTGCGCTTGATTACAAGCGCTTTATTCAGTTGTCAACGCCGAAATGCTATCAAAAACGATTGACCTTGTCAAAAACTGAAAATTGAACCTACGCAAATCTGCACATTCAAATAGAATGGGAGAAGAACAAAATGTTGCCTCAAAAAGGAGTAAGAAGATGACCATTGATGTACAAAAAGTCCGAAAAGACACACGTGGATGTGATGAAGTGCTCCACTTTAACAATGCAGGTTCTTCATTGATGCCTTCGGTGGTCAGCGACACGCTTTACGATTATTTGAAAGAAGAAGAGATGGGCGGCGGGTATGAAACGGCCGCTTCTCAATCAGAAGCCCTCGCTAATTATTATACGGCCTCTGCCAAACTGCTCAATTGCCAGCCTCATGAGATCGCCTACATCGAAAACGCAACGCGCGCTTGGGATATGGCGTTTTACTCCTTTAAATTCCAGCCGGGAGACAAGATATTAACGGCCGTTTCTGAGTACGGCAGCAACATCATTGCCTATAATCAGCAGGCCAATAAATTTGGTGCGGAAGTGGTGTTCGTGCCAGATGACGAGTACGGTCAAATTGATGTGAACGCGCTTGAAAAGTTGATTGACGACAAAGTGAAATTGATCTCCATAAGCCATATTCCAACAGGCATTGGATTGGTCAACCCCGTCAATGAAGTGGGCAAAATTGCCAAAGCCGCCAACATCCCATTCCTCCTCGATTCTTGCCAAGGTGTCGGCCAAGTCCACCTCGATGTTGATGAAATCGGCTGTGACATTTTGTCAGGCACGGGTCGTAAATATTTACGCGGCCCACGTGGCACCGGCTTGCTTTATGTGCGCGAAAGCCTCATTGAAAAATTAGAGCCCGCCATGCTGGATCAACATGCAGCCACGCTCCTATCAACGCACAGTTATGAAGTGAGAAATGATGCCAAACGATTCGAAAATTGGGAGCGTTTTTACGCTGGCCAAGCTGCTTTGGGTGTTGCGATTGATTATGCGCTTGATTTGGGTGTGCAAAATATTGAATCGCGCATCTTCTCTCTAGCAGCTCAGCTTCGGCAAAAACTCAGCGAGATGGATGGGGTCACGGTCACAGATGTTGGTGTCGATCAATGTGGTATTGTCACGTTTACTAAAGAAAATGTACGTGCAGAAAAAATTAAAGCAACGCTTGCCCAAAAACGGATCAATGTGTCTGTTTCTCAAGGGAGCGGCAACCTTATCTCATTTAGAAAGCGGGGATTAACGGCCGTGGTGCGATCATCAGTTCACTATTACAACACCGAAGAAGAAATCGACCGATTCATCGCGGAGCTTTCAAATATTGAATAAAAACAAAGGATTCTTGACCCAGATTGAAGACAATATTCATCAATTTATGCAAGAAAAGCAGATACCAGGTCTTGCATTTGGTTTGATTGACGATGGCAATCCCATTTTTGTTAAAGGATTTGGGCTTGCCAATGTTGAGCATCAAGTGCCCGTCACCGCTGATACTGTTTTCTCAATTGCCTCCATCACGAAGTTGTTTACAGCAACGGCCGTATTTCAACTCATTGAACAAGACAAGCTCAAACTTACAGATACACTTGGGCAACATTTGCCCCACTTGCCCAAAACGTGGCACCCCATTCAGATTCATTACATTCTGTGTCATCAATCGGGCATCAAAAGCTACACTGAAGTTGAAGCGTATTGGAAAACCACGCGCCTTGACCTACCTAACGACAGCATTCTTGACCTTGTAGCAGAGCTCCCTCTTCAATTTGAACCCGGAACTCGCCAAGCATACGACAACACAGGTTACTATCTGTTAGGGTATTTGATTGAAAAAATAAGTGGTCAAACGTATGGGGATTTCCTCAAAGAACACATCTTTGAACCTTTAGGTATGCACAGTACTCAAGCTAATGATCCGTACAAAATTATTCCACACCGCTCGAGTGGCTACACACAAAAAGGTGGTGCGATCAAAAATGCTGAATACTATAGTCCAACTGGCACATACGCTGGTGGCGTCGTGGTGTCGAGCTTAAATGACCTGATAGCATTTAATCATTCTCTTTACAGTGACCAACTTCTCACCCAAGCATCTCGCGAACTGTTGTGGACCCCTCACCCATCCATAGAAAACAATGAGTCACAGTTTAATTATGCGTTAGGGTATGGTTGGTTTTTAGTCACGACAGAAAACGGCCGTAAATTTGCAGGACACAATGGCAGTATGGTTGGTTTTTGCAGTTCCTTCTCTCACTTTCTTGAAGATAAGATCACAGTCATTGCCCTCTACAACTATGACCTCATTACGCTCCCACACGAGCTACCGCATCAGATTGTTGAGATGCACCTTGGGGATCGGGGTTTGGGGCTTGGGGAGCAGATTTAAAGTGTTGGTATATTGGTCATATTTTTCACCCTCTCACCCAATCACCTCTTCACCCTTCCATCTTCATCCGTCTGCCTTCATCACACCATCCCCTCAGGAACAGGCAAACCAAATCCCATCTTTCCAACCATCTCCATTGTTTGTAGGGAAATAATGCCGTGTTGGGTAACAACATGGACATCACGGAACAGACGCTGCAAGGGCACACTTTCCCATATGGATGAGCCACCTCCAATGTGATAAGCTGTATCAACCACTTTTGCGGCCTCCATTGTGGCGTAAGAAGCGGCCATGCGCAGTTGTCGACGGCCGTTTACATCCACCTTCCCTTGTTCAGCCTGAGCCCAAAGCTGTTGCACAGATTGGCGTAAAAATGCCCGAGCCGCCATGTAGCGCGCTTCTGCTTCCGCCACCTGCCCCTGAATAGACGGCCGTTCCGCCAGCTTTTTCACCGACCAGCGGGGTGCTTTATTAGGTCCAAGCTGTTTGATTTCATCTAAAGCCCGATTGGCTAATCCTAATCCAACGGATGCGACGCCAGCTGCCAATGCGCCAAAGAATGGGAAGCGATATAAAGGGGCATCGATTTGAGGATGAGTTGGTGGAAAAGGCGTCCAATACCCATCAGGCACAAACACGTCGGTCACTTCATACTCCCCGCTTGCCGTCCCTTTCAATCCTGAGACATGCCATGTATCAATCAAATTCACTTTGTCCCTTGGAAAGTAAACCAATGGCATGCGCGTGCCATCCGCCAATTGTGACGGCTTCCCTTCTTCATCCACCACGGTAGCCACCCCAACTATCCAGCTACAAAATGGCGTACCTGACCCCCAAAGCCAACGGCCGTTTACGCGCAAACCACCTTCAACAGCAACGGCCGTTCCCATGGGCGCGGCCAAACCACCCGTCATCCCTTTTGGATTATCAAAAATCGTATGTCCAACCTCTTCATTCAGAAAGCCTGAATTCAAAGCGGCCGTGCCTGTCACCATGGCTACCCAAGCCAGTGAGCCATTGTAATAAGCCAACGTCTCAACAGCATCCAGCAAAGCTTCAACGGATGCTTGAGCACCACTATAACGTTCCGCAACCCACAGCCGAATAACACCAGAATCAATCAATGCCTCTGCCAAATCAGGGGGTAGGGAGCGACGATTCTCAATCTCCAAAGCCCTTGTGTCTGCGGCTTTTCCAAGCTGGTGCATTTTTGTAGAAAATTTTTCAAAATCCATTATTTCTCCATCTATTGGCCAAAGAATCTAAAATTTTGATATTTTTACTTAGAGGTTTTAAGAACTCGATTTGCTTAGGTAAACAGAGAGGAATCGCTT
Organism: Anaerolineae bacterium; assembly: GCA_028284105.1. Taxonomy (GTDB): domain Bacteria; phylum Chloroflexota; class Anaerolineae; order Promineifilales; family Promineifilaceae; genus QQUD01. Next base: position 1,803 of record JANQSK010001226.1, on the reverse strand, counting down.
GAAAAAGAGTTGGGAAAATGCTTTTCGTTTCCTCACAGTTCTGAAACGCTTACAGCTTGTCTTTTTCAAAACTCGAACACTTAGTCGAAATATTAAGCGTTATAACGTTAAATTAAGTAAATATAAAAACGGAATCAAAAGGTTTTGAATGATAAAAGCACTTTTATGGGCAATTTCTCTCTTATTCTTCAATTTGATCATCTATTTTTATGATCGGAAAATTTATCCCAAGTTCCATAAATTTATAAATAATATCCTATTTCTAATTTTCCCTTCTCTAACAACAACTTTGACAAGAGACTGGGGTTGTATGAAAGCCATTTACTATATCACGATGGGGGTTGTTCTATTTATTTCAGTACCGTTGGCCTTCATTGCACCATCCTATGCGGAAGGGCCATTATTTTTTATTGGTCTTTATTTTGGTGGTTTGATTATATTCAGCATTATTGGATATCGATTAATGTTTAAGTTTTTTGATCGTCATCGAAAAAACGATGTTAGTGAAAATCAGGAACGGTTTGAGCAATTCCTTAAGGAATCAAAATGACCCATCTTCAAATTGGCTGAAGATGGGTCATTTATGATTTAGATTCAAAAGTTTACACCTATATTTCTACTAGATAATGACTGCTTATTTATTTGATGATAGTTTTATTCAACAATTAGGAAAATATGGTCATGTGTTTATTCCTCCCTTGGGCGAGCTTCATTAACATTTAAAATGTTGGCACCCATCTTGGCGTTATCTAACCCTTTGATCACCAATCCACCGCTTGTGTCATCCCCCATTTCAACTGTCGCAATTGAGGTTCGAATTGTCGTTTCAACTGTCACCTTGGCAACCTTCCCATAAACGCCACACATTTTTTCAACTTCAGCTACTGTTGTATTTAAGGGCAAGTTCTCAATTTGAATATTCTTTGACATTTGTTTCTTCCTTATTGATTGCTATGTAAATTTCAGTAATGCTCATAGTGTAAGAAGCAAACGATCTGAAAACGCTCTGAACCTCATTTAGACTCAATAATAGACAGTTCTCCTTAAATTGACGCCTTGCCATGCGCTCCTATTGTCCCCTATAATTCCCCGCTATGAGTTCTGATTTTTCATTTGAGATTTTGGCGGAAGATAAAGGTACAAAGGGGCGAAACGGCCGTTTTCATACCCCCCATGGCCCCATCGAAACCCCCGTCTTTGCACCAGTCGGTACCCAAGCGACCGTGAAGGCGATGCGCCCTACCGATTTACAAGAAGCCGGAGCAACATTGGTTTTGAGTAACACATATCACCTCTATCTACGCCCTGGAGATGAACTCGTTCGTGATTTTGGCGGGCTACACAACTTTATGCAGTGGAAAGGTCCCATCTTGACAGATAGCGGCGGATTCCAAGTCTTCAGCCTCAGCGATACCCGCAAAATTGATGATGATGGTGTTACCTTTAAGTCACACCATGATGGCTCAATGCACCGCTTTACCCCTGAAAAGAGCATCCAAATCCAAGAAAATCTTGGCGCAGACATCATCATGGCTTTTGATGAGTGTCCACCGCCAGACAATCATGATTATGTCAATAAATCGCTCGATCGAACCCACCCCTGGCTTTTGCGCTGTATTGAAGCCAAAACCCGATCTGATCAAGCTTTGTTTGGCATTGTGCAGGGTGGTATTTTCCCCGACCTGCGAGAAAAAAGTGCCAAATTTATGGTCGACCTTGATTTACCCGGTTATGCAATTGGGGGATTAGCTGTTGGCGAGACCAAAACCCAAATGCACACCACACTTGAAGCAACTGAGCCCT
>JANQSK010001210.1 GCA_028284105.1 Anaerolineae bacterium | reverse complement strand
CGTCACCCTGACGTGATGCCATTGATGATTTTGCTTACTGATGGGGCTGGTAACGTGAGTATGTCCGATTTGCCACCACAAGAAGAAGCGCATCGAATTGCTCACCTCATTCGGGATATGGATGTACGCTCTGTGGTTATTAACATGGAGCACGCCGCCTTTGACCAAGGGCTTGCCGCCAAGCTGGCTGATGAGCTTGAGGGCCCCTGCCACACTCTCGAAGACCTCCGCGCTGAAACGCTCTACCGCGCGGTTTTAGATGAGTTGGATTAGAAATTTTTGTAACAAGCAGACATCGTAAGTCTTAAAGACTAACGACGTCTTGAGTATGAAATCAGACGCCAGAGCAAAATTGCTCTGGCGTTTTTGTTTTGGGGATGCGGGTTGAAAAACGGCCATTTTCATTATTAGAAACGAACTATTCTCAAAAATAATCTTAGCTAATAGAAGATTTTCATTTGTATCAAAAAATGCCAAATTTATATTAAAAATCACCTAGGATAATCTTGTTTCTTGAATGAAGATCAAGTCCGCTTAAATGTGAAAAACAAACAGAATCTTAAATAAAAAAGTGCCGAAGTATGGTTTTTACCGAAATCTCCAGAAAGCCTTCACATTTTCTGAACAGGGTCTCCATACCCTGATGCCAAAATGAAGGGAAAAACACTATGGAACAAAAAATAACTCAAAATAAAAAGAGAAGCAGCACGCAAGTTCGTGTTTGGATCGATATCGTATTTTTTATCGGCATGGTATTGGTGCTTGCCCCGCAGGCCACAGGAATTCCAGTGCATGAGTGGGCTAGCTTTCTCATTATCATCCCGTTTTTCTTGCATCTCATCCTCGATTGGAAATGGATTGTGAGTATGACTAAGCGATTTTTAAAGCGTATTCCTAGTGAGGCACGGTTTAATTATGTACTGGACTGGTTGTTATTTTTTCTCTTTGTGACCGCAACATTTACTGGTGTAGTCATATCGGAAGCTGCGCTTCCTGCATTGGGTATCAATATCACAATTGATCCGTTTTGGTCGGCTCTGCATGATATGAGTGCTAATCTTCTGATGGTTGTGATCGGTATTCATCTAGCGATGCACTGGAATTGGATTGTGACAAATTTTAAAAAGTATGTGTTGCGCCAACCCGGGCGAACCACGGTTACGCAAGGAGGTGATTAACGATGCCAACATTCCGTGAGTCAATTTGGCCAATCCTGATTATCATCATTACCTCTGCCATACTTATGGCACTGATCGCACCACTCGATTCAACTGAATGGGCTACGGGGATACGGGCTGGTTTAATAACAGAAGGAGATGAATCATTTGAGGCGAGTGACCTCAGTGGCGCCATCAGCATTATTGGCCCCTTACTGAAAATCACGTTTCTTATGGGCATCCCAGTCTTGATTACATTTTGGATTAGGCGAATAATCAGACGATTTCAAATGAAGTGAATGAATGGATGACTAAGAGGAGAGCATACCAATTGCTCAACAAGCAGTCGACTTACAGAAGCTTCCTATAAATGATGTCATTTGATACAAAAAATTTGATACCAGACATAATCCAATTTGTACACTTACGCGTACCAGGAGTGGGCGTCATCCACAGAATGCATCGGGATGAGCCGCCCGTTTGGATTCCTGAACCGCTCAAACAAATCTATGAGGCATTAGGAAATTACCCCGTTCCCAATAATGAGCAGTGGAGAGCCCCAAATTGGATCAGAGGGCTGTTTGGAACTCAAGACACCTTGCTTCCTGCTGCAACACTTAAAAATGAAAATTTGGAATCTATGTTTACTTCGAGCCGATGCGTTCTTTTTAGATGTTGGAATCTGGTGTTTTAGTCATAAAAAGAGAGAGTCAGTATTGATTAGGGTGCCGTTCTGAGGAGGCTGTTCAAACGATTAACAAAACATCTATTACAATCAGTCAAATTCATTATTTGGTAAATATTGCTAATCAGTTGGAAAATTTCTGCTGTGCTTTAAAATTGTTGCTGATGTGGGTTTGTGTAAAAAATGGATAGCGGGATTGTATGTAAGATGATAAACAATAGCCAGAAACAATTTAGCTATTTTTCCACGCTCTATCTTGTGCCTATCGTATGGTTATTTAAAATTCACAAAGATTTGTTAATCAATAGAACAAAGTTTGACTTTGAGGTGCCTTATGACTGAAAAAGCCGAAATAGGAACGGCTCACATTGGGTTGGACCTATTAATCCTCCAAGTCAATAAGCACTTATGCAATATGCTCGGATATCGAGAGGAAGAGCTGTTAGATAGCAATTTTCGATTAACCGACATGACCTACCCCGAGGACCAACCTACAAGTCAGAAAGGGCTAAAACAACTTGCGCAAGGTGAAGTTGAAGCTCATGTGATGGAAGGCCGCTATTTTCGCAAAGACCAATCCATTATTTGGGTTCATCAAACAATAACTTTACTGAAGAATGCTCAGGGTATGCCTCCAACTTTTCTTTTCATTTTGGAGGATATTACTAAGCGTAAAGAACTTGAAACGGCTCAGGCTAGGGTCGAACATTTAAATGAAAGAATAATGAACTCCGCATTGAGTGGTGTCTTCATCCGTGACCTAAAAAAGCAAGCACTAATGTACGTGAATCAACAATATGAAAAAATGACGGGCTATTCATTTAAGCAATTGTCTTTGATGTCACCTGAAGAAAGGAAATCCCTTCTCCATCCCGATGATCATCCCAAAATAGATAGAGTTGCACAGAATATACTTAAAGCCAAAGATGGCGAACAGGTAGAAACCGAATATCGTTATAAAAAGGGAGATGGGCAGTGGGCCTGGTTCCTGCTGAGGGTTACAGTGTTTGCCCGAGATGAAAGTGGTCAACCAACCCAAACTTTGGGAACGTTTATAGATATTTCTGAACGCAAGCATACCGAAAAAATGCTAAAACAGAGTGAAGAAAAATATCGCAATATCATCGAAGGCTCACTTCAGGGCATACTTGTTCATGAAAATTTAAAGATACTTTTCGTTAACCAAGCTTGTGCCACTATCCACGGTTATAAGTCACCAGAAGAATTCATCTCATTAGTTGGCACAGCTGATAAAACAATCACGCCAGAAGATCAAAAGCGTTTGCTTAGGTATAAAAATAACCGATTAAATGGTGAAAATGCACCGATACGGTATGAATATCAGGCCTTCAAAAAAGACGGCTCAATTGTTACGCTTCAAAATGAGGTCAAGGTCATTCAGTGGGAAGGGAAAACGGCGATTCAAGGATTCATTATTGACGTCACAGAGCGTCGTAAAGCTCAAAATGCTTTAAAACTTTATAACCAGCGCTTGCAACTATTACGTGAAATTGATGAGTTAATTTTAAAAGCCGAGTCCTCTACCGAGGTTGCAAATGCAATCCTGTTGCACATTCAGGAATTGATCCCTTGTGACAGAGTAGGCATCAATATATTTAGTCCAGATCAAAAGCGAGCTTATCTTTTAGTTGGGCTTTCTGATGGCAAAACCAACTTAGCACCTGGCTCACCCTTCAATCCAAATCCAGTGATGATTGAGCAACTCATGAAACACCCGATGCTCATCATCGATGATCTTCGGTCAATTCCAAATCCTTCGAAAGTAGCCTCCTTACTTATTGAAGAAGGGCTTCGTTCGGCCATTCGTCTTCCTCTTAATACACAGGAAGGGTTACTGGGCGCGTTAAATATTTATTCAAAACAAGAAGGGATGTATTCAGAAGAATATGGTGAAATGTTACAGGAAGTCGCTACTCCATTAGCTATTGGCCTTCTCCAAACACAATATCGTGAGCAGATCCAAAATTATGCAGAGAATTTGGAAAAAGAAGTTCGCAATAGAACGGCCGAATTACAAAAAACAATTAATTTTATGGCTGGGCGTGAGATTCGTATGGCAGAATTAAAGCGGGTTATTCGACGTTTGCGGCAGCAGTTAAAAGAGGCAGATTTAGTACCCGTAGCAGATGATCCGCTTAGCGGGAATGATTCCATTTAATAATCTTGCTATAAAGGCTCGACTATGGGAATTTCTCGACACGATTTTTAGGAAAGCCACTGTATGAGCTCCCTCGCTCAAAATGACAGGATGAATAATCTTGATTTTATATTTAACGCCAAGGTAGATTTTACCTTGGCGTTTTTTTGTTTTGAACTGTAAAGAGAATACGGCCGTTATTCCAACACGTCCTCAACATACAATCTCTAGTTCAACCAAACATAGATGTAGTCTGCGACTTCTTCCCAATTCTTATCACCACAAATATAGTGTCCCCGATTTTCAAACTCCTTAAAATCTCTCACGCTTCGTGAGTCTTTATATGCCTCAAAATTCTTTTTGTTGAGCTCTTTAGGAATAATGTGGTCTTTTTCACCAGCAATAAAAAGCAATGGCGCATGCGGTTTCGCAAAATCGATTTTCGCAAACTCTTTTGTCGTTCCTCTTGGGATATTTCGACTTTCAGGAACAACAAGATGATCAAAAACCTTATCAGATTCAGATCTTGTTAGGGTATTACCAAAGGCGTAGTGGAACCATTTTTTGGTTGGGTAAAAAACAGAATCACCTTTTAATGGATTCAACACTGGGAAGTTGGACTTTAGGAAACTCCATTTGGTCGTGATGATTCCTGCTGGTGCAGCGCCATCGATACAAACCCCAGCCTCTGCTTTCCCTAACTCAACCAGTTTTTGAACAACAAGCCCCCCAAGAGAATGACCAATGACGATTGGCTTTTCGGGCAATGTGTCAATAAATTGGGAGAGATGGTCTACTAAATCTTCAAATGTAACAGTGCCTAGCTCTTTGGGTGTATTGTTCCACATCTCTTGTGGTGTGCCTTCATGGAAAGGATTCGCTGGTGTATGGCAGGTATATCCTTTTGCTTCAAAGAAGGGCACCCACTCTTCCCAGCTTTTTGC
>JANQSK010001185.1 GCA_028284105.1 Anaerolineae bacterium | reverse complement strand
GCGCTTGAAAACCAAAACGGTGTGTTACCGACAAACAATGTCACGATGGTCATCACGCCCAAAGAGATTACTGGATTTGCAGGTTGCAACCGATTTATTGTGCATCCATTGATCATTGAATCTGCTAGCCTCGTCCAATTTGGCAATATGAGTCATAGCTTTGAGTCGTGCGACTTTGCTATTAACGAACAAGAACGCGCCTTTTTTGCCCTTTTGCGCACAGCTGAGTCATTTACTTTAGAGGATGACGCCTTAACTTTTTATGCCCCAACGGGGAGCCTTTCGTTTACTCCCCCTTAAAGACGGGTTTCCTTTTTTCTAAAAATGAGTTCACCCCTTCTTGCGCATCTGCCGTTTTCGTTATCGCCGCAATATTTTGCGCTTCAACTTCTAATTGGGTTTCAAAACTGCTTTCTAACGATTCACGCATCATTTGGGTCGCTTTTCCATAGGCCAATGTTGGCCCTTGTGCGAGCTGTTTAGCAAGCGCTTGGGCTGTTGTCAGCACTTCATCTGCTGGCACAATTTGATTGACTAATCCCCACTCAAGTGCCTCTTGCGCCGTTAAACGACGATTGGTTAAAGCCAGTTCATTAGCCCGTCTTAGCCCAATCAAACGAGGTAAAAAGTAGGTTGATGAGCCATCAGGTGTGAGTCCGGCCGCTGTGTAGGCCATCGTTAGCTTGGCCTTATCTGACATGATCGCTAAATCCCCACCGAGCATGAGACTAAATCCACCGCCACCAGCGGTGCCATTGATCGCCATAATGCAGGGAGCCGCCATTCGCACGAGTCGAGACACTGCCCCATGCAAAAAAGTTGTCATTTCTTTAAGCGTTTTTTGTAAATTTTCTTGTTGGGAGAAAAATTGGAGATCCCCACCGCCAGAAAACAACCGACCGGCACCTGTCACAACGACGGCCCGAATCTCAGGATTCTCGTCACATTCAATGGCGGCATAAAACAAATCTTTTGCCATCTGCAGATTCAAGGCGTTAGCCGCTTCTGGCCGATTCATGGTGATAGTTGCTACACCATCTTCAACTTCAAACAAGAGCGTTTCGTAATTCATCGTTCCTCCAAAATTGAATCAATTTGCACCTTAGTATATGAGTTTATTTGATAGGTGCTATTAATCCATTGCACCTATCTTCTTCCTGACGCATCTGTGATATAACTATCCAAATATTTGCAAGAAGGATGCGGTAGAATGACAGATTTTGTGATTGAAAAAGTGGCATACAAAGGCTGGCCAAACTGTTTTCGGTTGAGCAACGGCCGTATTGAACTTATTGTCACCACCGATGTGGGGCCACGTATTATTCACTTATCAACACACGATGGTGAGAATATTTTTAAGCTTTATGATGAGCTAGCAGGTCAAACGGGTGGTGAGAACTGGGTCAATTATGGAGGCCATCGTTTATGGCACGCGCCAGAAGATCCTGTCCGTACTTACTACCCTGACAATACGGCCGTTTCCTTCGAACAAAACGGCAACAGTATTCATTTTATCAAACAGATTGAGCCACAAAATGGCTTTCAAAAAGAAATTGAAATTACTTTGCATACTGAAAAACCAGAAGCCACTGTCACCCATCGCCTCATCAATCATAACTTATGGGCAGTGGAGGCCGCCCCGTGGGCACTTTCCGTCATGCGTGAAGGAGGACAAGGCTTCTTGCTCCACCCACCTCGACAATCTCACTCAGATTGTTTGATTCCCCTTTCTTCATTAATTCTTTGGGCTTATACAGATTTGGGAGACGGCCGTTACACGTTCACACCACGCATAACTCGCCTTCAACAACAGCCTGGTGCTGAAAAACCTCAAAAGATCGGCATCCAGACCGCTGAAGGATGGTGTGGGTATCACATAGGAAACCAACTCTTTCTAAAGCAAATCAAGCCTGACCCACATGCAAATTATCCTGACCTTGGCAGTCGGATGGAACTTTTCACAGATGCCACGATGCTAGAAGTTGAAACACTCGGACCGCTGACAACAATTCAACCGGGTCAGGCCATAGAACATGATGAACGGTGGGTACTTCTTGATAATATCTCTGACCCCCTCGATGATGACGCTTTAATCAGTTTGATTTCATCTCAAGAATAAACCACAGCTAAAGGAACAAAAATGAGTCAATCACTTTCTGAGCAACTCAGTCGTATCCCAAGATGGAAATATGTGTATACTCTCGTGCTACTTTTTTGTTGGGTGGTAGCCGCCATTTTCCAAATTGGAAATCCAGGCTGGTTTTTAATTCTTTTAGGCCTTATTTATTGTTTTGTATTTCCGCTGCACCTCGTTTTCTGGGGCTTCACCATTGCGCGCAGAACGGCCGTTACGAAATGGACAAACCTCTCCTTCTTTGGCAACAATCTGCTATTCCTCTTTGCCAACGTCCTCAATGTTGATTTCGGGGATGTCAACAGCTACATGTTCTTCATGCAGTATGAAGATCCTCCTGAAATTTTTCTAACCATTGGATTTGGTCTCTATGTGCTTTGGTTCATTACATTGATGATCGATTTGGTTATTCGAGTTGTGCATTATTACAACAACCGAAACAACGAAAAAGAGCCAATTGAAGCATAGATTCTATAGTGACAATTAGCCCTAAATTGTCACTGGCAACGATTCCCATTCAGCGTTATGATCCCTGTTTCCTTCTTGCCAGCTTGGTGAGCAGAATATAGGGACCAATAATAATCAGTCTACCTACTTTTGATTAAGAAGAGCTAGGCTGATGTACAAAAGGAATCCAAATGGCAAACGCAATCAACCGCTCAGATCAAAAC
>JANQSK010001184.1 GCA_028284105.1 Anaerolineae bacterium | reverse complement strand
ATTTTGATCTTCGCCAATAAATGTTTCCTATCTCAAGATACCCATGTGCCTCTAGTTTTGGATCATTCAACGTTTGGGCAAGATCAATGGTGGTGTTCAGATATTCAATTGCATTCTCATAATTAGAAATGGCCTCAAAATATTTTGCCATCCGCATCAAATAAACACTCCTTTTAGCTAAATCATTCATGCTTTGAAGTAAGCCTTTCATGGCTTCTAAATCCTCTTTTTGCTTACTTCTCTGTCCCAATACATCGTAAATCCCTTCTCGAACTAAAAGGATGTCAAAACGCTCTAACACCTTTTCATCTGCTAGTAAATCAAGACCTCTTCCCAAATAGTGAATGGCGTCCTCATTCGCAAATTGATTGGCGGCTTGAAACCCCGCCTTCACAGCGTATTTTTGTTCTTCTTTTTGCTGCTCTGCATAATGAAAATGGTAGACTAGAATTGGATAATTCTCTTCAGATTGCCCTTCCTTCAACCGACCTTCAATCCGATAAGCGACCTCTTGATGCAATTGACGACGCTGTTTGAAGTGCATGGTTTGATAGGTAGCCTCTTGCGTAATCACATGTTTGAAGCGATAGGTGATGATGGGTGATATCGATTCAATGTAGGTAAAGTCTGCTGCTTCAAATCTTGTTAGAAAGTAAGCTAAAGCATCTTCTGTCAAAATTGGAATATATTTTTTAGCCAAATCAAAAAGAAGTTGGAATGTAAACAATCGACCAATGACTGAAGCAATTTTTAATATTATCTGTTCATCCCTATTCAATTGGTCAATCCGTGACAAGATGAGGCCATGCAATGAATCGGGTAAGAGGTGCTTAAGCCCTTTTAAATCCGACCGAATGTGACACCAACCATTTTCACAAACAATTTGGCCTTGATTCTGCAAAGTTAGAACTAACTCTTCTGTATAAAATGGATTACCATGGGCATAATTTTCAACAAAATCTACTAATTCAAAAGGGACATGCGAGCTATCGATGCCTAATTTTTGAGCAATCAACTCCACAACGGCCGTTTCTGACATTGTTGTCAATTGCATATGTGAGGTTGGCATCTCTTGCTCAAGAACTTGCTGTTGTTGAGCATACCCAGACTCCTGTTCAGAAATCGGCCGTGTCACCACAACAAATCCGAGCGGCACCGATTGACCGTGAAAGGCTTGAATACAATGGTTTAGAAATGCCCAAGACACGTCATCAAGCCAATGGGCATCTTCCAATACAAGAATCAATGGTGTTTTTTCCATCCAAATTTGGAGTAGTTGCGTTAACAGTTCAAACAACTTTCTTTGACGATTCTTGGCAGGGAGTGATCTCGTTAAGTCAGATTCCGTAATACCCAAATTCAAAATATCATTGAGCAAAGGTGCTATCTCCATTTGGGTTGGAACAATCTGCTTTAGCAAATCTAAAGTGATTTGTCGCTTCTCCCCCCATTCCATTATCTGGTCTAATCCAAAATACGAATTGAAAACCTCTTTCCAAGCAAAATATGGAACTTGAATCGAATTACTTTGACCCGCACCAATCAAACCCACCAAACCCTTTAAGTGATGCAATTCGATTAAAGCGTCAATTAAAGTCGATTTACCAATACCGGCTTCCCCTTCAATCAACATGATTTGCGGTATTCCGCTCATGACTTGGTCTAGAAATGTTTCCAATTGGCTTATCTCAATTGCTCGCCCCACAATTTTTTCGGTTTGCACTTCAGAACTATGGCGGGGCTTTGTCGAAATTGGTTGATACACTCGAACATAGTTGGGGCTACCCTTTACTTGAATAGGAGCCAGAGACTCAAATTCAAAATTAAATGTGGTTTCTTTAAATATTGAATAATCAACCCAAATTTGGCCTTTAGGAGTGTTTTGCATTAAGCGCGCCGCTAAATTTACTGGTTCACCCATGGCAACAAATGCTGAACGAGCCGGAGAACCAATATTGCCTGTCCAAGCCAAGCCCCTTGTCACACCTATTTTGATAAACTCGATATATTCAAACTTCTCTTGCAGGGAAATTAATTGAAGCGCAACCTCCAAGGCTCTCTTGGCATCATCTTCGTGAGCTTGTTTTGCGCCAATATTAAGGTAGAGGTAGCTGCCCTTGTCACCTATGGTTAAGTCAATAAGTGCGCCATTAAATTGAGCAATAATATCCTGTACCTTGATGACGAATCGATTCAATTTCGAGCTAGCTTCACTGTCTTGATCAAAATTAATCCCTGAAAATTGGAGAAAAATCGGACAAACGGGGCGTAAGTCTCCTAAGAAGGTGGGATGGAGGGTGGCTGATAAACGGCCGTTTATCCACTCTGGAACCCAACTTTCCAAAGGAGCTAACTCTAGATGATTAAGCTCTAAATCAGGCCATCGATTGGGTTCGCTCTTCTTTTTTAGGTCAAAGACTTTAGCAAATCCCTCAACCCATTCAGAAGCAATAAGCTTGTCGCCTAAAATTGAAACAATCTGATGATCTATGATAACCTCACCAGCTGAGGCCAGACTTTCAGAGTGGGACATACGTACAACCGTTTCACCAGCAATTGCCTCTAAATATTGTTGGCCTGGATCACCAAGCAAATATCTAGAAACAGGCCCATATGCTAGGCCGATTTTTAAATATAGTGAAACAGCCGTTTGAGTCCCAGTCTCTAGATTTGAAATCTGCCCCATCCAGTTTTGCATCTGTAAAGCGCAGGTTACAGCCCGAGAAGATGCATCACCTTCACTTTCATCAAACCAAATTGTCAAACTATCACCAGCAAATCCTATGACGGACCCTCGATATTGATAAAGAATGTCAATAATTGCGTCATAAATTGGATTAATGATTTGAATCAATTCTTCTGATCCACGTCGTGAACCCAGCGAGTCACTTAACTGCTTCGCCAGCTTGGTGAATCCAGAAATATCAGCAATCATCGCCACTCCGTTCGACCGTTCAGGTAATGGCGTATTGCTAGCCAAACTTAGTCGGCGATCCATCGGTAAAAATGAAATAGGAGCCACGCAATTTCTAGAATGGGAATTTATCATTGTCATATGCACACCTTAGGACTCTGTTCCCATCATAGCTTGAGGACGAAAGACAAGGTATAGGTCTTTTGTTTTTTCGTTCTCTCGACGTTTGGATTGTATTTTATGAGATTTCGACATTAATAGATGAATATGAGATGGATGCTTTAGCAACACGGCCGTTTCCAAGACCGTATCAATCCATTCCAAGTGCTTCTTTTTTCCAAATGTGCTATTTTCCCCAATCAAGAAATCAAATTTAGCATGGGTGAATCTATGACCAATCAATTCAACCATTTGGCGGCAAATGGCCCCTATCTCATTACTGAAGAAGATATTGAAGCCTTAGCAGTAGGAAGTTGGATCATGGGAACAGGCGGTGGTGGCAGTCCCTATTACGAGCTCCTCAATATGCGACGGCTGTATGCTGATGGTGCCCAAGTGACGCTTATCGATCCAGCTGATCTTGTGGATGATGATCTTATAGCGGTTGTATCAACCATGGGAGCCCCATTGGTTGGTCAAGAGCGGCTGGGTGATCCAGCCAGCGTGGCTCGTGCGATCACCATGCTTGAAGACTATTTACAACGGCCGTTTCGTGCCATCATGTCCTTAGAAATTGGTGGCGCCAACGGTGTTTTACCATTAATGGGTGCTGCTCTTCTAAACAAACCAGTTGTAGACGCAGACTGTATGGGTCGCGCATTCCCTGAAGCGCAGATGACCAGCTTTGCGGTTGGCGATTTACAAGCCTATCCTCTTGCCCTTTATGACCCACGTGGCATCGAAGTGATTATCAAACAGGTACCAAGCTGGCAATGGATGGAGCGCATCAGTCGCAAAGTTTGTGTGGAAATGGGATCTATTGCGGCAACCTGTAAAGCACCTCGCACAGGACTAGAAATCAAAGAGTGGGCCATTCACCACACAACCAGCCAAGCCATCGCCTTAGGCCAATGTGTCCGAGCTGCGCAACAAAATAATGAAGACCCAATTGACGCCATACTTACCCATGCCCAAGGTAAAAAGTTATTCACGGGCAAAGTCAATGACGTCGATCGTCGAACCACAGGAGGTTTCTTGCGTGGTCAGGCAAAAATAACCGGTGTGGATGAAGACAAAGATCGACAATTAACTGTAGATTTTCAAAATGAGTGGGTCATTGTCCAAGAAGAAAACAATATCATTGCCACAACCCCAGACCTCATCTGCTTACTTGATAGCCAAAGTGGTGAGGGAATCGGTACAGAAACAATCCGCTATGGTCAGCGGGTCACACTCATTGCCTTACCTGCCCCACCTATTCTCACAACCCCAAAAGGGCTTACCTTAGTTGGTCCCCGTGCCTTTGGCTACGATATTGACTTTACATCCCAGTTTTCAACTAAGTCTTAACATCTAAAATCACCGGAGGAAAAATGAGTCGCATAGGAATTGATGTCGGCGGAACAAATACAGATGCAGTGGTGTTAAAGGGCAAGCAAGTGCTCACCGCCACCAAAGTGCCAACATCAGATGATGTGACCACTGGCATTCTCAACGCTTTAAATAGCGTATTATCGCAACCTGACATTTCTGTAGCTGAGATTCAAGGGGTAATGGTAGGCACAACCCACTTCATCAACGCCGTCATCCAGAGGAAACAGTTAGATCGAGTGGCTTGTTTACGAATCGGCCTGCCAATGAGTGCTTCCCTCCCACCATTTACCGATTGGCCCTCTGATCTGGCAGCTGCCGTCAATGGTGGCGTCTATATGGTTGTAGGAGGGCATGAATATGATGGTCGAGCAATTATGCCGCTTGATGAAACGGCCGTTTACCAAGCGGCCCAACAAATCAAAGAATCAAGCGTAACGGCCGTTGCCATCTCCTCCATCTTTTCCCCACTCGATCCCCAAGATGAAAGCCGTGCTGCACAAATCATTCAAGAAGTCTTGCCCCAAGCCCAGATAACGTGCTCCCATAAACTGGGGCGCATTGGACTATTAGAACGAGAAAACGCAGCCATCCTCAATGTAGCGTTAGGCAAATTGGCTAAGCGAACCATCAGTGCCTTTGAGAGAGCCATCAATGAAAGCGGTATCCAGGCACCACTTTACATCACCCAAAATGATGGAACAGTCATGCCAGCTAATCAAGCGATGCAAATTCCCATTCTCAGCTTTGCGTCTGGTGCTACCAATTCAATGCGAGGCGCCGCCGCATTGTCATCGTTATCAGAAGCATTGGTTGTCGATGTAGGAGGCACGACCACAGATATTGGTGTGTTACGTCGTGGATTTCCTAGGGAAGCAAATACGGCCGTTCACATCGGCGGCGTCCGC
>JANQSK010001158.1 GCA_028284105.1 Anaerolineae bacterium | reverse complement strand
GTTAAGTACCGAATCCACCTCATCCTGCAACTTTTTCATGACCTCAGGGTGCTGGCTCAATAAATAAAGCGTCCAAGTCAGTGCATGAGATGTCGTTTCATGACCAGCGCCAAAGAAAGAAGCCACTTCATCTCGAAGCTGTACTCGAGTCATCCCTTCACCTGTGTCCTCATCTCGAGCTTCCATCAACATACTGAGCAAGTCATCATAGTCGTGTTCATGCCCTCTTCGCTCATCGATAAATTGATAAACCACTTCATCCAAAACGCGCATCGCTTTTTTAAAGCGTAGATGGGATGGCAATGGCCAAGACATGGGGAACGAAACCAACCCTCGACGGCTAAAAGCAAAATGAAGGGCTTCAGTTACTGATTCACCGACACGGTTGGCCTCAGAAAGAACATCACTGCTAAACAAGGATTGTGAAATGATATCCATTGTGACTTTCATCATCTCTTGATTGATATCAACGGTTGCACCTGACTCTAATTCATCCCATCGTGTCATCATTCGGCTACCGCCATCAAGCATCTTTTCAGATAATGAGGCGAGCCGTTTCCGGTGAAACATTGGTTGCATCATACGGCGTTGGGAGAGCCATGATTCTGTATCATGATTTGTAATTAATCCTTGTCCTAAAACTAAAGCCAGTACATCACCACGTGGGGATTCCCCCATTTTCTTAAAAACATCTTTTTGTCTAACCAAAATCTCTTGTGCATATTCTGGGTGGGACACAACAGTGACGGGAATTTCCCGAACTTGATATTGATATAGATCACCTAACTCGCGCCAAAGTTTTTCGAAAGGAAGAAGTGGTGATTTAGCTACACCAGAAAAAAGCGCTTGAATAAAGCTTTCTTTTTTGGTTGGAACAGGTCGTGATTGGGTTTGAACTGCAATTGTCATTTTTTCCTCAATTAGCCATTGGGCTAAATAATATTTAAAGCTCAGTTTAATAGACATTGTGTCTAATAACTCTGAAGATAATCAATAATCACATTGAAGTCAATCATCAATCTAGGTACAATGTCTGTTACTAGACACCTGTCTAGAAACTGCATCTAATCAAGAATTTTGCACACTGGATAACTAAAATGGCAAAAGTAGACAGAAGAATTATTCGAACCAGAGCCTTACTGAGAGACGCGCTCATGGCGCTCATCTTAGAAAAAGGATATGACGCTGTTACCGTACAGCACATTACAGATAGAGCCAATTTGGGGCGAGCCACTTTTTACTTGCACTACAAAGATAAAGAAGAACTACTCGTTAAAAGTTTAGAGTCGGTGTTTGATGAGCTTGTGGAAACCCTTGGTCCACCCGCTGTGGCCAATGAATTAAGTGGCAGCCCCGTTTTAGCTGTCTTTGTTCATGCACAAGAAAATAGTGACCTTTATCGTGTTTTATTAAGCGGTGAAGGAAGCGCCAAGCTTTACGGCCGTATTCAAGCATATATCGCAAATGAGGTAATGAATCGGCTTTTCCCCATCTTGCCCAAAGAACGGCCGTTTCCAGACGACCTTCTTGCCAACTATTTAGCGGGGTCTCTTTTGTCATTAACCTCGTGGTGGTTAGAAAATGATATGCCCTACTCCGCTGATCAAATGACTGAGACTTACCGACAGCTCACATTCCTAGGTCTAGCCAATTTCGTCGGCATCTCTCCCTCCAATATGGTAATCCAGCCCAAAAATGAATGAAAATGAAATAAGTTCTTACAGACCGATTACAAAGCCCTCTTCAAAGAAAGAAAATCGTTATCATGTCGTCTAAATCACGAAATCAACCGCCTAGCGGAACAATTTTTACATGAGGACATTGAAGAATGAAAAACGATTTAAAATTTTTGACAATTGGTTTGATTTTAATTTTGCTTTTGGCAGCTTGTGGCGGCACAACAGAGCCAGCAGCAGAAAGCACATCAAATGATTCAAACACGGCTGCAGAATCATCAGACGATTCTGCCGATAGTGAAGTAATGGAAGACGAGTCTATGGATGAAGAGATGATGGAAGATGAATCCATGGACGAGGAAATGATGGAAGATGAATCCATGGACGAAGAGATGGCTGAAGATGAGCACATGGATGAGGAAATGGCTGAAGATGAACACATGGATGAAGAGATGATGGAAGACGAGTCCATGGACGAGGAAATGATGGAAGATGAGTCCATGGATGAAGAAATGATGGAAGACGAATCCATGGATGAAGAAACGGCCGTTGCATCTGCAGGACCAGACTGGCTAACCCTTCCCATTTCAGACGCCCGTACAGGGGACACATTCTCATTCGCTGATTTTGCTGGTAAAACAGTCTACGTCGAACCGATGGCTACATGGTGCACCAACTGCCGCCGTCAGCTCAACACCTTGAGCGAGGGCATGGCTCAATTGCCAAGCGATGTCATTATTGTCGGATTAAGCGTTGAGCCAAATTTGCCAAATGACGTTTTGGCTGGCTATGCGAACAACCAAGGATATAACTTCTTATTTGCTGTCGCTACCCCAGAATTGGTTGAAGCAATGGTGGGAGAATACGGCCGTAATGTGGCTAACCCGCCTGCAACCCCCCACTTCATTATCCGTCCTGACGGCTCCCTAACTGAGCTTTCAACTGGTTTCCACTCAATTGAAGAAATCGTTGCGCAAATCGAAACCGAAACACAATAAACCTGTTTTTTTCAAGACGTTGAGTCCAATTAGCTAATTGGACTCAACAAAATCTTTGTTCAAAGAGCTAATTATGAACGAACTATTTCTAGCCTTTATTCTCGGAAACGCTGCTATTTTGACCAACGTCTGTATTTTGCCCCTATATCCAGGCCTAATTGCTTACATGGCTGGGAATGCAAAAAATGAACGTGCACAAAGGGCCACAAAATGGTTAGGTATTCTGGTTTTAGCCGGTGTGCTAAGCATGATGATCCTTATTGGGGTCATTGTTTTCTTCTTGCAGCAATCTTTTAACTCCGTACTGCCCATTTTGCTGCCAATCATTTACATCGTGGTCATTTTGCTAGGTATTATGATGATTTTGGGCAAAAATCCATTCGCACGTTTGAGCCAGCCCCAAGTTCCTGTTTTGAATAATCCATATGGAGGCGCTTATGTGTACGGACTTCTACTTGGCCCAATGACGCTCCCTTGTACGGGTCCTATCATCACGACAGCACTTTTGCTTTCCAACACCCCAGGTGATCTAGTCGGCGAATTGGCGTACTTTTTAGCATTTGGATTTGGTTTCGGATGGCCTCTGGTTTTCTTACCACTCTTGGCAACTTCGTTCCAACGTGGATTCACAAAGTGGATGACACAAAATTACAAACTGATGACCCGTCTATCTGGTGTCTTGCTCATTGCCATCGGAATCTTTGGCTACGTCGCAGACTTTACGGATATATTGTTTTAAAGCAAAAGGCCCGATTTTTAAACAATCGGGCCTTTCCTATTGCCTTGTTCCTACTTACTTCAAATCCTGTAACAACTTGGCCACTAACCCTGTCCAACCAGTTTGATGGCTAGCCCCTAAACCAGCACCATTATCCCCATGGAAGTATTCGTAAAACAGAATGTATTCTCGCCAATGGGGATCCTCTTGAAATTGGGTCAAGGCACCATATAACGGCCGTTTTCCTTCATCGTCCCGCCTAAATATCTGAATTAATCGTCGGCTAAGCTCATCAGCAACCACATCCAATGTCACCCAATTGCCCGATGCTATTGGTAATTCAACTTTAAACGACTCTCCGTAATAATGATCAAATCGCTGAAGTGCCTCAATCAACAAGAAATTGATTGGAAACCAAATCGGACCACGCCAATTTGAATTACCGCCAAACAGCCCGCTTCGAGATTCGGCAGGTTCATATCCAATTGAAAACGATGCCCCACCTAGCTGAAGCGAATACGGGGTTTCATGAATTTTGGAAAGGGAGCGAATCCCATACTCAGACAAAAATTCAGTCTCATCTAACAAGTAACGACAAATTTGGGCAAGCCTTTCTTTTGTCACAATTGAAAACAGATACCGCTTTTGCTGACCACCTGAATCAATTGAAGCCATATTTTCAGTGAGATGGGGCCGATTCTTGATAAACCAATTCATCCGTCGCTTAAACACATCCATCCCATCCAGAACCTCATCATCTAAAACCTCAGCCGCAATTAGGGGCATCAATCCCACCAATGATCGCACCTTGAGGGGTTGTTCATCCCCATTGTGGAAATGGAGCACATCATAGAAAAATCCATCTACTGTGTCCCAAAGCCCATGACCCTCGCGATGATAACCCGATATGGCTACAGCGATGGAGATAAAATGTTCAAAAAACTTGGTTGCCAAATCTTGATACACGGGATTTTCTTTGGCTAGTTCAAGCGCTATTCGCATCATGCCTAAACTGTAAAATCCCATCCAAGCCGTACCGTCAGATTGATCAATATGCCCATCGGCTGGTAGCATGGCACTGCGATCAAAAAGGCTAATGTTATCTAAACCAAGAAATCCACCTTGAAACACATTGTTGCCATCTGCATCTTTACGATTCACCCACCATGTAAAATTGAGCAGGAGCTTATGGAAAACTGCCTCTAAAAACGCCCGATCAGCAACCCCATTTTGCTTACCATCAATTTTGTACACCCGCCATGCTCCCCACGCATGTACGGGTGGATTGACATCACCAAAAGCCCACTCATATGCCGGCAACTGCCCATTTGGATGCATATACCATTCACGCGTCATCAATAGTATTTGACGTTTTGCAAAATCGGGATCGATCATCACAATAGGAATACAGTGGAAGGCTAAATCCCAGGCTGCATACCAAGGATATTCCCATTTGTCCGGCATGGATATGATGTCAAAGTTGGTGAGGTGTTGCCAGTTGGCATTACGGCCGTTTCGTCTTGATTCTGGCGGTTGCGGGGAACCAGGATCCCCGTTGAGCCATTGATTAACATCGTAGTAGTACAGCTGCTTGGTCCACATCATGCCCGCTAAGGCCTGCCGCTGAATTGACCTATCTTCGTCCGATAAGCTCGGATTTTGAATGGCGGCATAAAACTGGTCAGCTTCATCTTTGCGTTTGGCGAGCTGTTGAGCAAAGCTCTGAAACGGCCGTTTCATTTCTGACGTCGTTAACCGTAACTCAATCGTTTGACTTTCTCCAGCCTGTAAATCAAGTTTGTATAGTGCAGCAGATTTAGTGCCTGTTTTTTGAGGATTGACGGCCGTATCTTCACCGTTAATCACATAACGATGAAATGCGTCTTTGACGTATGGTGAACTGTTTGAAGACCGAAAAAGACGCTCATTATTCGATTCATTTTCAGTGAATAAAAACGTTTCAGCCTCATTGGCATATAAAAAATAAGTCTCACATTTGGGATGATTAACCTTAACACCTTTCTGAGGGTCGACAGTATCTTGTTGGGTCATCGACGGCTTAATCGGTGTGTGCCCAAGCGGCCCTGCCTCATACCCCCAACTCCAGCTATTGCGGAACCACAGCGTTGGCAATACGGTACAGCTTGCCGCTTCATTTCCTCGGTTGAATACCTCGATTTGAATCAAGATATCATTCTCATCTGCCTTGGCATAAGTCACAAACACATCGAAGTAGCGATTTTGGTTGAAAACGGCCGTGTCCAAAAGCTCAAATTCAAAATCATCTCTGCCGCGACGGCCGTTTTCCGCAATCAAATCTCCGTATGGAAATTCAGCTTGAGGATATTTATACAGCATCTTCATATAGCTATGAGTTGGCGTGCTGTCTAAATAAAAATAAACCTCTTTGACATCCTCCCCGTGATTGCCTTCGTTACCAGTCAAGCCAAATAGCCGTTCTTTCAAAATGGGATCACGGCCGTTCCATAATGCCAGCGCAAAGCACAAATTTTGATTGCGATCTGAAATACCAGCTAAGCCATCTTCATTCCATCGATAAGCGCGACTACGAGCCTGATCGTGTGAGAAATATTCCCATGCAGCACCAT
>JANQSK010000373.1 GCA_028284105.1 Anaerolineae bacterium | reverse complement strand
GCTTTTGGGCACGGTATTCATTATTGTTTGGGTGCTCCCTTAGCTCGGCTGGAAGCTAAAACGGCATTTTGTAGCTTGTTGGAGCGTTTCCCAAATGTGCAACTTGGGATTGCGCGTCAGGATTTAAAATACACGGCGATTCCATTGCTCCATCGATTAGAGTCACTCCCTGTTACGCTATAAACCATGAAAATCGACGCCCACGTTCATTACACGCCACCCAGCTTAAAAGCACGACTCGATCAGCTTGCGGATGCAGAGCCTTATTGGCATTTGTTGTTGAATCCGCCTAACGGCCGTTCCATTCAGGGCTGGGTCGATGATGACACCATGATTCGTCATATGGACGAGGCTGAAATTGAGCGTGTTGTTTTGGTGGGTGAATATTTTCGTCAGCATGACAACTGTGTTCAGCGAAATGATCAATCCATCAGTCTCATTAAAAAGTGGCCCGAGCGTATTTTGGCATTAGCAACCATCCAACCAAGTGCTGGACAAGCGGCAATGGATGAACTCAACCGATGCTTAGACGGAGGGCTTGTGGGTGTTGGTGAACTCAATCCGTATGCACAGGGGTTTCGGCTCGATGATCCAGACTTTTTGAAACTAGCTGAGCGCTGTATTGAAGCAAATGTGCCCATCAATTTACACGTAAGCGAAGAAGTTGGAGGCTACTATTTAGGCAAAAGCACGACGCCATTGCGTCACTACTATGAGTTAGCTTGCCGCCTGCCTGAGCTCAAGTTAATTTTGGCACATTGGGGTGGTGGCCTATTTTTCTATGAGATGATGCCACGCGTTAAGCGGCAGATGCGCAATGTTTGGTACGATACGGCCGCTACGCCGCTACTTTATCCTGTTGAACAAATCTTTGAAACGGCATTAACCTGCCTTGATCACCGCAAGATATTGCATGGATCTGACTATCCGCTATTGATCTATCCCCGCACCATGAAAGAAGCTGATTTTATGCCTTTCCTCAATGAAATGGCGCAATTGCCGCTAACGGATGAGATTCGTCAAGATGTGATGGGTCTCAATGCAGCGCGACTGTTTGGTTTAATTGGTGATGGGGTCGATCATCGGGCAGAAATTAAGCCGCTCAAACCAAAGACACAGGAGCTCACGGCCGTTTCTTCAATGATGGCTGTAAGCACTGTTGCCGATATCTGGCCAGAATCACGTGACCTGTTTGGGAAATTTCACATTCCAACTACCGATACGGCCGTTCCTTCATGGGAGTCCATTCAACAAGCGGCTGCCGCTCAGGGGTTGACCAGACAACAGCTTGACGCCCTGCTTGAAGCCCTCAATGAGATTGTGACACAGGACGCGCCTTAACAAAAGCCGCAACCGAACGGTTCACATCCTCCTCGGTTGTGGACCAGGAGCACACGCTGATGCGAATGGCTGGCTCTCCGTTCCACGTTGTGCCACCGCACCAGCACTCCCCAGATGATTGGATATTTTGAAGCGTAACGGCCGTTTCCTCCGCTGAGTCACATTGAACCAAAACTTGATTAAACACAACATCATTCCGCACATTGAACCCATGTTCAGAGAGTTGTTCAGAAAATTGGACAGCCCGTTTCCAAAACTCCTCAATCATTTCTGCTAACCCATCCTTGCCTAATGCCAGCAAGGTTGCCCAAAGTTCTACGGCTCTTGCCCGGCGAGACATATCCGGTGTAAAAAGCATACTGTCCCGCTGTTCACCCCATTGAATATAAGCACCGCTGGCCTGCATAGAAGCAGCCAAAGCATCGCGATCTTTGCACAGGACAAGGGCACAATCGTAGGGTGTATTTAACGTTTTATGCCCATCCACCGACCAAGAGTCTGCCAGTTCAATCCCCTTTGTGAGGTAGTTTAATTTGGGGGAGGCAGCTGCCCATAGCCCAAATGCACCGTCAATATGGACCCAGGCTTCAGCCTCGTTGGCTTTTTTACAAATCGTTTCAAAGTCGTCAAAAGCGCCTGTACTGACGTGTCCAGCTTGCAAAATGACTAGCGTTTTCGAATCAAGCTCTGGTATTTGAGAGGCATCAAGACGGCCTTGCTCATCAGATGGCACAAGCTCAACCCGGTTCTTCCCTAAACCAAGGAGTGCGAGTGCTTTGAACACGGTGCCATGGGCTTGCTCGCTTACAACGACCCGAATCTCAGGGGCCCCAAATAGGCCATCTTCATTTACGTCCCAACCCTGATTTTTCAAAAGATCATACCGTCCTGCTGCCAAGCCACACATCGTAGCAATAGAGGTGCCGCTGACAATACCAGCAACAGTTTGCTCCGGCAGCCCAAGCAGTTCTCGGCTCCATTGTTCACTCATTTGCTCAAGCTTAGCCACAATGGGGGAAATGACATGTAAAGCTGGATTTTGATCCCACACGTCAGAGAGCCAGCGCGCGGCAACGGCCGTTGGTACAGCATTGCCGTTGACAAACCCAAAGTAGCGCCCAGTCGTTTGAGCAACGGTGGCAGGCGAGCCCAAACTGTGCAACTTTTCTAAGATTTCTTTGCCTGGTGTGGGAGCATCAGGGAGTGGATGTTCAAAGGCTGTGAGGTTGTCAACGGCCGTATCGTCAGGATAGACTGGACGATCCTCAACCCCATCCATGTAGTCAAATGCATATCTTTTGGCTTGTTCAAAGAGAGCTTTCTCCGCCTTTTGAGCAAACATGATCTCTTGAATGGCATTTTTATTCATAATCCTTCTCCCTGTTATTGATAGACTGGTTAAGTCTGCTATCCTTTACTTTCTCGCTATCGTCTAAATTCTACGTGACCCATCAAAATCTGAATAGAGACAATGTGACAACATTTGTCATATTTCCACAACAATCTCACTTTAACTTAATCACTACACAGCAGTTGTGTCTTTAAAAATAGACAAAAGTATAGTGAGGTAAAAATGAACCAATCCACCAAAGTAAAATTATTATTAGCCAATGCCGTGCTTGGCCTAGGGCTGGGCGCCATCATTACTACCCAAATCGGTAATGTGGCCGCAGATTCTGGACAAGAAAGTGCCCGACCCGTTGCCGTAGTTGAAGCACAAGTAACGGAACCCGCCGATGGCGATGATGTTGATACAGATGAATACGACTTCATTGAAGCTATCGAGTACGATCCGTATCAAATTGCAGCGGATGCCATTGGGATTGAAGTTGATGCCCTGTTTGAAGGTCTTGAAACAGGGAAAACAGTCGCTGAAATTGCGACCGAAAATGGTGCAGATGTACAAGCTGTCGTCGATGCTTTAGTTGCAGCGGAAGATGCCTTTATTGATGAATTAGTTTCTAGTGGTGAACTTAGCGCTGAGGAAGCTGCTGAATGGAAGTCAGAAACGGCCGAATATATTAACGAACTAATCAATGAGAGCTGGGACGACCTCTATTTTGAAATCGAAGGCATTGATCCGTACCAAGTTGCCGCGGACACCATCGGTATCGATATTGAAACCTTGTTTGAGGGTTTAGATTCTGGAAAAACCGTTGCTGAGATAGCAACTGAGAATGGCGTCGATGTACAAGCTGTGGTTGATGCGTTAGTTGTAGCTGAAGATGCCTTTATTGATGAGCTTGTAGCAAGCGGAGAACTAAGTGCAGAAGAAGCCGCTGAATGGAAATCAGAAACGGCCGAATACATCAACGAACTGGTCAATGAAAGCTGGGACGATCTCTATTTTGAAATCGAAGGCAATGACCCATACCAAGTCGCCGCTGACACCATCGGTATCGATATTAAAGACTTGTTTGATGGTCTAGATTCTGGCAAAACCGTTGCAGAAATTGCAACCGAAAATGGTGCTGATGTGCAAGCTGTCGTCGATGCTTTAGTTGCAGCAGAAGATGCCTTTATTGATGAACTGGTCGCTAGCGGAGAACTCAGTGCAGAAGAAGCCGCTGAATGGAAATCAGAAACGGCCGAATATATCAACGAACTAGTCAATGAAAGCTGGGATGACCACTATTTTGAAATTGTAGATGGTGAAGACCCAGTACAAATTGCCGCTGATACGATTGGCGTTGATGTTGAAACCCTTTACAATGCAATTGACAGTGGACAAACGATTGCGGAGGTGGCTGCTGAAAACGGTGTTGATGCCCAAACCGTTATCGATGCCCTAGTTACCGCCGAAAACAGCTTCATAGATGAATTAGTTGCCAAAGGTGACATTACCAGCGAAGAAGCAAATGAGTGGCGTAGTGAAGTTTCTGAATACACCGCTGAGATGGTCAATCAAAGCTGGGATGACCTCTTTGAAGAGTGCGATGAGTTTGATGAAGAGCAAGAACTCGAAGCTGAAGACGCATAATTAGATAATGAATTGACAGGTTGCCTCATTGGCAACCTGTCAACTTTCTCAAGAAACACACCCATCATGACAAAAGTTCTCATTGTTGAAGACGAAACCCGATTAGCCCATTGGGTTCAAGCATTTTTTGAAAAAGATGGATTTGAAACAGTCTTAGCCCACGACGGTCAGTCGGGGCTTCGTTTAGCTTTGACTGAAATGCCTGATCTTGTCGTGTTAGATATTATGCTGCCCAAAATGGACGGTATGACAATCTGCACAAGACTCCGACGGGAATCTGATGTGCCGATTATTATGGTGACCGCAAAAGATAAAGAAGCTGAGCGGATAAAAGGTCTCAATATTGGGGCTGATGATTATGTAACAAAGCCGTTTAGCCCAGCGGAATTGGTCGCCAGAGCCAAAGCATTGCTCCGCCGAACGCGAGGGCAAGCCCGCCAGCTTTTGACAGCAGACGATTTAGAATTAGATATTAGTGCCCAGATTTGTTCATTAAATGGGGAAACGGTTTCTTTAACGCCTACCCAATTCAAAATTTTAGAAACCCTGATGCGACACCCCAATCAAGTGCTTAGCCGCGAACAAATCTTGGAAAAAGCATTTACTGATGGCCTTGATTTGCTTGATCGCACGATTGATGCGCACATTCGCCGGATTCGGAAACAAATTGAAGCTGATCCTAAAAATCCAGTTTTTATTCAATCGGTTTATGGGTCGGGCTATAAGTTTATTGGGTAGTTGATATGTGGAATAGTTTAAACGGCCGTATTCTCCTAGCCTTCACATTCATCATCGTCCTCATTGTTGCTTTAACGGGCGGCTTGGCCTGGTACTCCACAGCGCGTGAGTTTGAGCAATACATCATTGAAGAAGATCGCGTTGAAGCCCAATATCTCGCATCTCTCCTAGAGGCTCACTACAATTTTTACGGAAACCTAAACGACATTGACAGTTTATTAGGGTTCTATGATGCTGATTTCTTAGGTGAAGAATCATATATCATCGAGGAAAACGGTGAGTTCATTGAACTTTTTGTGGATGAAGATGGAAATATTGTAGATGAATTTATAATTTCAGAATTTTATGAACCCTCATTTGTTGAGATGTTTCCTGAACTTGCATGGTGGGAACGCGTTGTTGCTTCGGAACTCGGTATTTCACTTATTGAACTGCAGACTCAACAGAAAGAAACCTCCATTGCAGAAATTGGATTCGAGTATGATGTGCATCCTGATGAGCTCATTGCAGCCATCATGGCAGTTGAAAATGCAAGAATTCAGCAATCCCCGTTTGGTTTCCCAGATGACGCCATCTTCTATTTATCCAATCAGCGATTTTTAGCTGAACAATATGTGTATTACTCAGAAGGTTTTATTCCAGACCCCTTTGTTGATAATGATTACTCTTTTATTGTCGGGGATACCCGAGTTTATATTGTGAATGCAGATGGTGAGATTGTTATTGATTCCTTTGAAGGGGAACGAGAAGGGGAGCGACTCCCCAATCGGGAACTTCTATTAGGCGTTGATTTTATTGATTGGCAAACCAGGGAAGT
>JANQSK010001152.1 GCA_028284105.1 Anaerolineae bacterium | reverse complement strand
ACAAAAATCATCTATGATGAAGGTCATGCTTGGCGACTATTTGCGGAAATATCAGCCATTCTGAACCAGCCCGTACGGATTACAAAATCAGATACTAACACCTACTCAGCATCCCAATGCTTTGAGCATAGTATCTCAATTTTTGAAACATTGGGCTCTCTTCGGGATAAAGCGATTGTATTGTGGAAATGGGGATTGTTGGAATTTAAGCAAGGAAAAATGACCCAAAGTGATGTGTTACTTATGGAAGCAAAATCCCTATTTAATACGCTGAATCTACCCCGATTTGTTGCGATCGTTGAAGAGTCTGAACAAGCCCTCAAAACTTTATCTTAACATCGCTCCTGAATATTTTTCTCAATCTAAATATGTTGATTTTCCACTAACAACTTCATTAAAGAGGCATTATCCTCAACTTTGAGCTTGTCCATGATGCGAGTGCGGTAAGTACTTACAGTGCCAGGGGAAATAGTAAGTTTCTCTGCAATTTCACTACGCGAAGCCCCTGCTGCCAAATATTGAAGCACTTCTCGCTCCCGAATGCTTAAGCTCATTAGAGGATTATCAAGCAAAGTTTTGCTCTCATTAGAAGCTTGATCAAGAGAGGTTGCCATCTGCTCAGTTTGGACTAGCAATCTATCGAGTAGAGAATGCGCTTGATTGAGTTGCTCAATGGCTAATTGGGTGTCTGTTTCGCTTTGTTCCGGATGGTTCAGCACATTTCTAGTAAGGAGAAGATTGGTTTTTAACAGCTTAAGCTTTTGCACAATCTGCTCTTGAAAAGTCTGGGTTAAACCGAGCTGTTGCTTTTGCTGATTTTCCAAAAAGAGCTGCGTTAAATTTCGGAGATGCTCGCTTTGTTGGGACATCGTTTTGGCGAGCTGGGCTTTTTCCATCTCTTCTTTTTCACGTCGTTTGATCTCTTCCTGCAATACGGCCGTTCTTTCTTCCACCTTTTCTTCAAGAGCAGTATTATGTACCTGTAGCTCTTCTTGCAACGCTTGAAGTTTGAGATGCGTGTTCACACGAGCCAGAAGCTCCTTCGATTCAATCGGCTTGGTCACGTAATCCACTGCGCCATATTCCAAACCGCGTACTTTATCACTCGAATCAGTTAGTGCAGTCATGAAGATAATGGGAATAACGGCCGTTTCTGGATTCGCCTTCAAGCGTCGACACACTTCAAACCCATCCAAACCGGGCATCTGCACATCGAGCAAAATGAGGTTCGGTTTCGCTAATTCAGCACTTTCCAATCCATCCGTTCCGTTTCGAGCCACCAAAATTTCAAAGCTGTAAGCCTGCAAATATTCCATCACCACCTTTAAATTGGTAATGTTGTCATCAATGATCAGAATCGACTGTTTTTTATTGGCGTTTGTCATGACCTCTCAATCTCTCAATGAAGCGCTTGATATAAGGCGGCAATTTCTCGATGTTCTTCAACATTTTCCCAGAATGATTGCTTTATGGTTTCATCAACAATGTTACTGGCATTATCAGAAAGCTGCTGGTAGGCCTGTTTGATCAATTGATCTGCTAGGGGATCAGATTTCGCATTTAAGCATTTAATACAGGTCAAATAAATCAAATATCCATTTTCGCTTCCGACTAACGAAGGGTTCTCCTTAAGCTGTTTTAGCACATCACTTAAATAGGGCTCGGTAGATTTTTGCTGAACAAAATACAGTTGAGCCAAATGAGCTTGCATTGAAATGATGTAGTTTGTTACTTCCATTTCAGAAAATTTATCGAGAGCTTGTTTATACAGTTCTTCAGCTTTAGCGTACTCGTTTTTTTTATACGCTATATACCCCAAATCTCTGATTGAAGAAGCTTCGACAAATTGATCGCCAATTTCTCGACTAATCGTGAGACTCTCATCAAAAATCTCGATCGCTTCTTCCAATTTCATTTGTTTGATAGCCACTCCTCCAAGATTACCCAACATAAATGCTCTTGAGCGAGGCGACTTGTCACCAAATAAAGCCAAACTTTCCTCTAAATAGTCCCATGCTTCTTCATAGGCCCCCCAAATAAAGACAAGATACCCCATATTACCTAAACAGTTTGCTTGACTTCTTTGGTCACCAATATCTATGGCATTCTGGAGCCACATTTGAAAAAACCGCTTGGCTTCTCCAAGCTTCCCTTGGATTGCGGCCGAAACGCCTAAGTTAGACAATAAATCCCCTTCAATTCGCTTATTGCCTATTGCCTTATTGATCTTTAGACCTCTTTTGAGATACCTATCAACATCTTCTTGTCGATTCAACATTCTCGATGTGTTTGCCAAACCAACTAAGCTTTGTCCTTCGCGATATTGGTCATTTAGCTCGCGGTAAATTTCCACTGCTTGCTCAAAATAGTTAAACCCTTCCTGAAATTCACCTTTGTCATATGCTAAATTACCCAATTGATGCAAGACATTTGCTTCGCTAGTTTTATTATTTAGTTGACGTTCTTGTTCTAAATTTTCCTCAAGATAGATTAAGGCTTGATCAGGTTGCCCTTTTCGAACATAAAGTCTACCCATTGCAAACGTAGCCAATCGCATGACAACATCATCATTTTCAGCTTTCGCCAAATTCAGTGCTGTCTGCACAGCAGTCAAGGCGTCATCATACTCCCCAACAGCTTCTGAATAGTTGGATTGTTTTAATAAAATCTGCGTTTGTTTTTCAAATTCAGTGTCATCATTTAATGTGAGAACCAGTTGATCAAGATCTTGTTTTTGTAATTCCCGTTCCCCTAAAAGGTCAAACACACCTTCTCTTGCCATCAAGATTTCGTTACGGCCGTTCCTATCCTCAGCCTCAGTCAAATCCAATGCTCGACTCAAAAAGCGAATCGCTTCATCATTATTAAACGCTTGAGCATGATATTTACCAGCCACAAAAGCGTAGTGACTTTCCTTTTGAGCATCACCGGCTCCTCGCCATAGACGTGCAATCGTCCCGGCTTCTGTTTCATGATCCGCATAAAGCGCTTCAGCTGACTCGGCAACTTTCTTGAACAAAGGAGCTTTGTCATTTGGCTGAATATCATTAATCAGCGCTTCTCTTAGCTTATCGTGTGCAAAGCGCCACTGATTCTCTTGAACAGTGAACACGGCCGTTTCCAAACCAATGGATAACCATTCATCTAACCGTAAATCTTGTTGCAATAAGGGAATTAATTTTAAATCTAGCTCTCGCCCATAAACGGCCGTTTGAACCAGTAGTTGATGATATTCAGCCGGCATCTTATCGAGTCTACGTCTGATAATCGTCTCCATCCCACCCGTAAACACACCCTCAGGCAGCGGCATGTCACCAATGCTGTCCAAATTCCCGGCCTCTTCAGCTAAGGCACGAACGACTTCAACCAAGAAAAAGGCATTGCCTTCCGTCTCCTTCTGCAAAAGTTGAAGCACATCTTCTTGTTGGATAATAGCCTGTCCTAGCATCGATTGTGTCAGTGTTGAGATGGCATCAATACCTAATCGCTTTAAAGCAATAGCATCAGCATTCGGAAATTGCTCCGGCAAATTGGGTCGCTCATCTTGCCGATAGCTCCCAATAATCCAAATAGGACAATCCCCCAATCGCTTGATGATTCCCTGTAACGGGAGCAAGCTGCTTTCGGCCCACTGCAAATCCTCCAGTAAAAGCAACGTCGGCTGCTTCTGCCGCTTTAAAAGATCAATAATGGTATAAATTAAACGCTGTTGAGATGCGTCTTCAGAAATCTTTGGCGGTTCAACAACCGTTTGATCAATGATCTGCCCAATATTAGGAATGATTTGCCGCAACACCCCAGCTTCTAGCTCTGAAATATCACTGTTTAAAACGAGATGTGGCATCACATCACGCCAAAGCTGAAATGAATCACCCCCATCTGTGGCAGTCTGACCATAAATCACTTGCCATCCTGAGACCAACAGTTTGATTCGATGTTCATCGAGTAAACGCGACTTACCGATACCACTTTCACCCCCTATCAAGGTCAAAGCAGGGGCTTGATTTTCAACCTGCTGCTGAATGACCTCTAAGCGGGTCATCTCTTTTTCCCGACCCACGAAAGCGGCAGCTTGTAAGTAGCTTTCTCGGATGGCTGAACTCTCAACAATTGTTGTGCCTTGAAGGCTTTGCAAATCATTGAGAACGTTTGAGGCATTTTGATAGCGATCGTTTGGGTTTTTATGGAGCAGCTTTTGAAATACGGCCGTTATCCGCCCATCATCTGCAAGCAAAGACCAATCTGGCTCCTCATCTAGCACCCGATCCAGCATCCACGAATCAATGGGACCAAAAGGATGCTGACCTGTTAAAAGCTCAAAACCAATAACCCCAACTGCAAACAAGTCAGCCGGTTTCGAATAAGGTTCTCCTGCCCAAATTTCCGGCGCCCAGTAGGCTGGAGTGCCACTTGTCGAGCTATTACGCTCGTCACTCATCCCCAAAGCTAAGCCAAAATCAAGCACACGTAAATGACCTTCAGTTACAAGCACATTATCCGGTTTGAGATCACGGTGGAGCACCCCTCGGCGATGAAGATAGGCAATGGCGTGAAGCATCTGTTGAATGAATTCAAGCTTGCCATCCAGAGGCAAAGAAACCCCCGCTTCTAAAACCGTTTGGGCATTTGGCAGATAGGTCATGGTGTAATACGGCGTCAATGATTCATCAAAACCGTAATTTAAAACGGGGATTATGTATGGATGGCGTAAGCTGGCTAAAACTTGAAATTCCTTTGCCAAATTGAAGCGTAGCTCTTCAGGCAATACTGCGGTTGAGCGACTATGAAAATCAAGACGTTCAACGGGCATATTCACTTTCTTTAGAGCAACCGCTTCTTGGGAAAGGCGATCATAAACTAGCGACACGACTCCCATCCCGCCGGCACCAAGTTCTCTTTGGACAATATATCGATTATTTATGCGTGTATTCATGGACTACAGATATTTTATGTCTCATTTAATAAAATTTGATTCTAAAAATCTTCAGCCCCTCTCTTAATCATTGAGAAAACGCTCAATGAACTGGCGGATTTGCCGCGTATTAAATAGCTCTAGATGATTGAATATAACTTTTGCAAATGGTTGATAGGTATTCGATTCTGATACAAGCTGATCAAGCGCTTCTCGAATTCGGCCTAGATTTCCAGCTCTTGCAAGGTCATATAGTTTTAGCAATTTTTCTCTTGAAGGTGCAATTATATCACCTTCTTGTAGGGTATCCTCTGGCTTGTTTTGAAGTGATTCAGGCTCTTTATAAACCCATTCAAGGTTTAATAGGTCACGCAAAATATTTAATAATTGCTTGTATTCAACCGGTTT
This sequence comes from Anaerolineae bacterium, assembly GCA_028284105.1. Lineage (GTDB taxonomy): Bacteria > Chloroflexota > Anaerolineae > Promineifilales > Promineifilaceae > QQUD01. The sequence continues at coordinate 8,066 of JANQSK010001152.1, read as the reverse complement.
TGACAAAAATGCATCACACCCAGCTTCTTGGCTTTGGGTTTGTGCGGCACGGCCAATGCTTGCTGAAACGGCCACAATGGGAATATGTTGAATTTCCTGCTCAGAACGAATCTCTTTAACCACCTCAAACCCTGAAATATCTGGCATGATTAAGTCCATCAAGATTAAATCTGGAACAGCTTTACGAGTGATAAATAAAGCTTCTTCACCATTGCTAGCTATGTCAATTTCAAAGTTAAGCGGCTCTAAAAAGCTTAATAAGACGGCCAAATTTTCAGGTCGGTCGTCGACAATAAGCAAACGCTTGGACTCTCCTTGATACCCCGTCACAATCAAATCTTGGTCATCAAGGGGTTTTGATGGGGTAATAACGGGTGCATGAATCGTAAATGAAAAGGTGCTTCCTTTATCAGATTCACTCTGGACAGTAATTGCCCCTCCCATCAATTCGACAAGCTGTTGGCTAATTGCCAATCCTAAACCGGTCCCTTTTGCCTGCTCAACGGCCGTTCCTGCCTGCTGAAAAGGTTCAAAAATATGGGTTACCTCATCTTCTGAGATACCAATGCCCGTGTCCGTGATCGTGAACTCAAAAGCATATTCTTCTGATGAATGTTCTAATGCCTTGCACGATACAGCCAACCTCACATAGCCAAATGACGTGAATTTGACCGCATTGCCCAATAAATTGAGCAAAATCTGCCGCAATCTGGTTTCGTCAGCAAAAATAAAGTCAGGTAAGTCACTATCAATATCAGAAAGGAATTCAAGATCGCGTTGTTGAGCAGACAATCGCATTAAGGACACAACACCGTTCAAGAAAGATGGTAAATGCATCTCGTTTGGAAAGAGCTCTAACCGGCCTGCTTCAATGCGTGCTAAATCCAGCACGTCATCAATGAGCATGAGCAGATATTTCCCGTTTTCATAGATGCTATTTAGTCCATTACGGCCGTTTTCGGTGGTGTTCATATCCCGCTGAAGAATTTGAGCATACCCCAAAATGCCATTCAAAGGTGTGCGCAACTCATGACTCATATTCGCCAAAAAAGCACTCTTAGCCTGATTAGCCACATCCGCTTCTTTCTTTGAGATTACGAGTTCGTCCATTGTTTCAGCAAGTTGCTCATTCAATGAGGCCAATTCGGCCGTTCTTTTTTCAACACGTTCCTCTAAGGTGTTGTAAAGTTGCGCATTTTCAATGGAAACGGCCGCTTGATTCGCAAACAACGTTAACGGACCAATATCATCCTTTTTAAATCGGGATTGAATTGTGCGATTTTCAACATAAATAGCCCCCACAATTTGCTTTTGGGTCATCAAGGGGACACACATGACTGACCGTAATCGATGATCAGTAACACTCTTCGCCTGCGCAAACCGAGGATCCATGACGGCATTTCCCAAAACAAGCGGTTCTTTATGCGCAACCACGTAATCTAAAATAGAGCGGCTAATTTGATCGGTTGCATACGATTCACTGCGATCGGCTTCACTCTCTCGTAGCGCTTTAAAGTCAAGCTGACCCTCTTTACCAAATAGAAGTAAGCACCCCCGCTCCGCCCCTACCAAATTGACGACTTCATCAATCACCAGATCGTAAAGGGTTTGGGGGTTACGCGTTTCTGCCATTCGACGGCTTACTTCAATGACATAGGCAAACAAATCCTGAGCGTTTTCCATAGTATGATTTTATTTGTTTCACTTGAATTTCAAAAATAAAGAGTTATCTACGGCTTTTTCACTTATCGACAGCCTGCTTCTCGAGACGAATACACGAAGCAATGATATGATTGTTCAATCATCGTGGCGGAAGTTCCAATTTCAAACAAACTCATTTTTACACAGATTTAGGTAGTTCCCACAGCACATCTTGAATGAATGCGTTTTGACAATGTGGGATCTACTCGGTGAAAACCAATAATTGGCCTGATTTTCAAATTATTGTTGGTTTTTCACCACACGGAAGAGAAGGGGAAAATGACCAATCACAGTAAAATATTTAATTTTTTTATCCGATGGGTAATTGTTGTTTGCCTATTCGGTACTGTTCTATTTTTAACATCCTTGCAAACACACAATCCACCAACTATCTCTGCTGACAATGATTTTCAAATTGCTTTTCAAGGGATAGGTAATTACGGTCTTGCAACTGGTGGCGTTGGCACTCGTGGAAATCCAGCCACTGGAGAATGGACAGGGAGTGGTGAGATTATTCTCGATATTCCCGTCGACGCAAACATCGTGGAAGCTCGTTTGATTTGGACGGGTCGTTCTGATTCATTTGACTCAGATGGGGTCCAACTTCAGGTTGATGGGGGAACAGCCACGATCGTGATCGCCTCAAATCAATACGAACAATCACCTTGGTGCTGTAGTGGTTCAAAACAAATTCATGAATCAGCTGATATTTCTGCTTATGTCCAAGCTGGACAGCACGTTTACACAATTTCAGATCATGAGCACAGTCTAGAACCCACTGGGAATCATCAGAATTTCGGGGTGGGTATTTGGGCTGTTTATGAAACATACCCCTACTATGACTATGATACGACTGAAATTATTGTTCTTGAAGGCCAAGACTCTTTTTTTAGAAGGTGGGATCCACCACGAGGTCCTCATTCAGAGGTTAAATGTGTGGAAATCGAGCCATTGCATTATCTTGAAAGGAAAGCACAGATCACTCAGTTTGTAGCAGGTATAGACCCTTGGGACTCTGAAAACAATCAATTTCGGCAGCGGAGTGTTGCCATTTGGTTTGCTACAGGTGATGGAGTACCCCCTCCCGCAGATGAAATTGCATTCGGAGATCCGAATAAGGTTCCCTCATTAGCTTTGCATCCCAATGCAAAAGGGGTTGGACCGACTGAGCCAGGAAGCAATCCCTCGAATTATCCTTTGCAAGGATATTCAGGTTTAGGATGGGACAATTTTCAAATGCAAGCTCATATTTCATATCATGATGAATGGATTTGCCTTCAGATAGAATCTGGAGACAGCCAAGATTTAGCGGGATTAGGCAACGTTGGACTTGAAGCAGCTGGCATGGTGAACATGCTTGCAATGACATTCCAAATAAATGGTCCTGGACCTCTAACAGATACTCCTTCACCGACGCCTTCAAATTTCGAATATTTGCCCCTTATTACATCTCCATGAGTCTTAACTAATTCATAAAACGGCCGTTTCCCAAAAGCTTCATAAAAAAGGAAACGGCCGTTTATCATCCTACGCTACATCAAATTATTCGATTTACGGTTCGCCACCCATTCCGCCTACACCCCCTTGCAAATTGCCAATCAAATAATCGTTTGATTGTAGCGAAAAGGAATAAGGTTTCTCTGGGATAAACCCCTCGATAGCACCTGAAACCGAACTGGTAGCCCATCTGGCAGCAGCACCCATAGGTATTTCAGTGACATCCAATGAAACAGGCAAAATATCACCATTATCCGCCTCATAAGTTTCCATTTGAGTGGGCAAATTGTTAATTTTTCCCGTAATTCGGTTGCCTACAAAGTTGGAGAACTGCCTTAACGTAATATCATCCTCAATTTGAACAATCAGCATGACGCCGGCTTCATTTCGTCCTAAATACTTTAAATTAATTTGAGGCTTTTGCGCTTTGTTATTCTCGATGATGTAATCACTAATTTGGGATTCAACCCAAGAGGCAGGATGCCTTCTTTGGTCAAAGAGCTTGACGACAAACAGATGATCCTGATCGGTTGATTTTGATATGTTTTCTAATGATGGTTCCGATTGATTTTGACACCCTGATGCCAAAGCGGCGGCTCCGACACCTGCCAAGGCCACTGAACGAATAAATTGTCGTCGTCCCACTTTTGAAGGGATTCCTCCATCTTCAGTAGACCGTTGAGGCACTCTTTTATGATTCACAATCACTCCTTTATGACTAGGGCAAACGGCCGTATTGACAGACGTTTGCCAACCAACAGATACCTATTAAACGTCAGAAACGGCCGTTTCCGACACGTTAGCCCCATCAATAAAGTGATTAGATTGCTTTAGTTTGGATTGTGCATACGGCCGTTGCCATAAAAGCCAAACTGCGCCTTGTGCAAATCACTATAAATACCACCCGCTGCAATAAGTTCTTCATGCTTGCCTTGTTCAGCAATACCGTCTTCGCTCACAACCACAATGCGATCTGCATTTTTAATAGTGGCTAAGCGATGCGCAATCACCAGCGTTGTGCGTCCTCGCGATAGCTCAACTAGGGCTTGCTGAATGGCCACTTCCGTAGCCGTATCCAATGCAGACGTCGCTTCATCAAGAATCAAAATGGGCGGATTTTTGAGGAACATACGCGCAATTGCTAAACGTTGTTTTTGACCACCGGAGAGCTTTACACCCCGTTCCCCAATAATCGTTTGAAGCTGATCAGGCAAGCCACGAATAAATTCATCCAGCTGAGCACGTCGCGCCGCTTCCCAAATTTCTTCTTCACTCGCATTGAGTTTGCCGTAGGCAATATTCTCGCCAATGGAGCCAGAAAACAGGAACACATCCTGCTGAACAATCCCAATTTGTCGTCTTAGCGAGGCACGCGTCATTTGGCGAATATCCATCCCATCGATTGTTATTCGCCCACTATCCACATCATAGAATCGAGGAATCAAACTACAAAGCGTTGTCTTACCGGCTCCGGACGAGCCCACAAAAGCAACTGTCTCGCCTGCTTGTATAACCAAGGCAATATGCTGCAACACCGCTTTGTTATCCTCGTACCCAAACGTTACATCATCAAAGTGAATATCGCCGTTGAGATGCTCAACAGCAACCGCATCTGGCGCATCTTCAAAGTCAGGATCTGTATTGAGAATTTCTAAATATTGCTTAAAGCCAGCAATGCCCCGCGGATAGCTTTCAATAACTGAGTTAATTTTCTCAATGGGACGGAAAAAGACGTTCGTCAACAAGAGATACGCCACAAACTCTCCGTTGCTGAGTTCTCCCCCAATGACATACCAAGTGCCTGCCACCATTACAAACAGGATGACAAACCGCATCAGCATATAGCTCAAAGACAATCCTTTGGCCATATTTTTATATGCGACCAGTTTGGTGGCTCGATAATCCCCGTTGTTTGCCGCAAACAGTTGACGTTCGTGATTTTCGTTGGCAAATGCTTTGACGACGCGAATCCCACCAAGCGCATCTTCAATTCGGGCATTAAAGCGGCCAATCGTGCGGAACAGACGTCGAAAGGTCAGGGTCATCTTGCTGCTGTAATAAACGGCGACCCACAAAATAGCTGGCACAACCAAGAAGGTAAGCAAAGCTAGCTCCCAATGAATCGTTGCCATCAAAACAAACGCCCCAATCAGGGTCATAATTGCGATAAATAAATCTTCTGGGCCATGGTGAGCCATCTCCCCTATGTCTTGCAGGTCGGTTGTGATGCGTGCAATGAGGTGACCCGTTTTGGTATTGTCAAAGTAGCGAAAGGTCAGCTTTTGAATGTGGTCAAACAGCTTGGTCCGCATATCGGTCTCAATATTGATGCCCAACATGTGGCCCCAATAGGTCACGATGTATTGCAATCCGGTGTTTAACGCATAGATGGCTAAAAGAACGGCCGTTGCTAAGATAATCAGCGGCCAATTTTGACTTGGCAACAAATTATCGATAAATTGATTAACGGCGAGGGGAAATGCCAGCTCCAGCATGCCCACAATAACAGCACAACCAAAGTCAAGCACAAACAACCCTCTATAAGGTTGATAGTATGCAAAGAATTGTCGAATCATAAGGGAAATTATACCCTGTGGTTCTCAATCAGCCTTGATTAAACCCCAGAAGTTACAGAACAGGTTTGGAGCTGTTTTAATTGTGAAAATCACGCTTTGGCCTGGATGACCCCTTCTTCAAATCGCTGCAAGGTTTCTTCGGCATCAGACGTAGAGTGAGCCCCGCAAATAAAGAAAGGTTCAACACCCCCCGCTTCTGGCATAATGCCGTTGGCCAACAGATGAGCATACACTTTTTCGGCAAATTCCCAGTCACAATTAGCCATAAGTTCCCGCCAATCCTGTGGCCGTTTCTCGGCAAAACTCACTCCAAACATCCCCGGCGCACCATTGATATATGCTGGTATGTCGTGGCGCTGACAAATTTCACGGATGCCATCCTGCAAGATAGTTCCAATTTGTTCAATTTGTTTAAACAGGTCACCAGATTGAATCAATTCCAATGTAGCATCCGCCGCCGCTGTCGAAACCACGTTTCCGGTATAGGTGCCACCTTGGAACACTTTGCCATAGGTCAGATTCATCATAAGCTCTTTTTTGCCCCCAAAGGCGGCCACGGGATACCCATTTCCCATCGCTTTGGCATAGGTTGAAAGATCGGGAATAACCCCAAAATATTCTCGAGCACCTCCGGGTGCAATTCGGAATCCTGTTTTGACTTCATCAAAAATCAAAACGATGCCATATTGATCACACTGATCACGTAAAAATTGAAGATAGCTAACGGGTGGCGTCAGTGCATTGGCGTTTCCTAAAATCGGCTCAACAATAATAGCGGCAATGTCCTCGCCTCTTTCTGCTAAAATATCCCCCAACACCTCTTCATCATTCCACGGACAAAGTACAATGAGATCATCCATAGCCTTTGGTATGCCAAGGCTGTTTTTGACGGGCAACGGCCGTTTCCGATCCCCCACATCATCTAAGCTTGCCCCTTGCGTTGACCACATCACGCTATCGTGTGCACCGTGATAAGAGCCTTCGAACTTGAGAATGACATCACGCCCCGTGTAGCCACGGGCCAAACGAATGGCGTGCATCGTACATTCAGTGCCTGTGTTGGCAAGTCGTACCATTTCAACACCTGGACACAAATCAATGATGCGTTCACAAACGCTAACCTCATACCGCTGTGTGCCAGCAAAGCTCACCCCGTGATCAATCGCTTCTTTGACGCGATCATTCACAAATTCATCCGCATGCCCAACAAGCACTGGTCCCCAACCTAGACGATAATCAATAAATCGATTTCCATCAAAATCATAGAGATAGCCCCCTTTGGCGTCTGCAATTACAGGCGTATCTTCACCATAATATCGATAGTTGGAACTCACTCCAAAAGGTGTCACTTCCATTGCCCGTGTAAAAAACGCTTTTGATTTTTGGCCGTGTTTAAACATGTCTTTTTCCTTCAATTGATGTGGAGCGTCAGTTTAGCATTGTGACAGGTCTCAGTCAAAGCTAGCCATTGTTTCGCCAGAAATTACCAACTCTACATATAGGATCAGTAGCATTTTAGCGAAATTATCACTGAATCAATTATTTACGCAGCTCCTACCTAATCATGAATCCCACTCAACCGCTAATTTCCGAGCCGTTTCAACGATGACCTGAATGGCAGCATCCACCTCTTCTAAATGGGTCTTAAAATTGAGAACAACTAAACGCAGAACGAAGTTGCCATCGAGTTGTGTGGAGCTAATAAAAATACGGCCGTTTTCCAAAATAGACTGCAATAGCTTTTGATTAAACGTGTTGGCATCTCCCCGTTTTGGAATATAGCGATAGGTCACAATTGAAAGATCGGGATATCCTCCCACTTCAAAGCCATCAAACGCTTGAATGCGGTGATAAAAGTAGCGTGCCAGCTCGATTTTTTCAGCCAATGCCGCTCGAAACGGGGCCACACCAAATAGTTTGAACGGCAACCACATACGTAATCCACGAAAATGTTTTGATAGCTCAGGGGATAAATCCGCAGGAGAAAACTCCTCAATCGTATCGAGTGCATCCTGCATATAGGAGGCACTATCGTGATGCGCTCTATAAAGATGTACTCGATCCTTCACCAGCACTATCCCGGTCCCCCATGGCATAAACATCCCCTTGTGTGGGTCTAAAATCATCGAATCGGACAGCTCAAGTCCGGCGAGCACCTTTTTACCCTCGTCGCAAAGAATAAAGGAGGCACCATAGGCGCCATCCACATGAAACCAGACGTTATTGGCTTTGGTCACTCGACCAATGTCTGGCAACGGATCAACAGCACCCGTATGCGTTGTACCCGCTGTG
>JANQSK010001125.1 GCA_028284105.1 Anaerolineae bacterium | reverse complement strand
AATGGCAAGTGACATGGTGGCATCTGATAGATCAACAATGTTAACTGACCCATCATTTGGGGCATGTTGTCGCATCCAATGTAGCTCAGCGGGCATGTTTGCTTTGCCTGTGAGTACCCAATAGCGCTCTTTGGCCCAGCGAACCACAGTGACATCACGCTTGATCCCTCCTTGCTCAGTGAGCCAAAGAGTATAGCTGATACCGCCAACTCGTTTGTCAACCTTGCTGCTACACAATCGATTCAAATAATCGGTTGCCCCAGCCCCGCTAACCTCGATTGGACCAATCCCAGCTGTCCAATCCACAAGCCCAACCCCATCCCGAAGTGCCAAATGTTCAGCACCTTGAATGCGGGACCAATAGGCTGCAGCCCATCCTTCACGATGAGGAATTTGACTGTCATATTTTTCAACAAGGGGTCCGTTTGCTTCTAGCCAAAACGGTGACTCAATCCCCGCTGAAGGCACGAAGACACCACCGAGATCTTTCATGCGCTCATGGTATGGCGATAAGCGTAAATCTCGGACGCTCGATGCAACTTGGGAGGGATGAATGATGTCAAAGCCGATTTCATAGAAATATTTACTTTGGCGGCTTAAATATTCCCGATTGGATTGGAAAGGCTGAAAGCGGTTGATGTCAGCTTGCCGCATATCCATGCCTGGATCACCTGTCGTCATCCAGCGGGCTAATATTTTGCCTAGCTCCCCTGCAAACGATAGCCAAGCCCCAACGGATGTCCATAGCCCTTTGACGGGAGACTCTCCAACGACCGGAAACCCATCGACCGTAAATGAGAACATGCCGTTAAAGCCATGCGAGACGGTTGTTTCACGGAGGGCTGGAATTAAATCTTGCATCAATCCCCAAGCTTTTGTGAAATCATTTGGGGTAAATGGCATCTTGGCTTCTTTCCCCAACTTGTGTGGATCAACCAGCATCGCTTTGTGATGATAGCTACCAACGCCAAGATGATCATGGTGCTGACGGAAGTAGATGGAGATGTCGTCCATGCCTGATATCGGAATGGCACACTCCTTTTCGCTAATGCCGAGTCGCTCTAGCTCATCCACTTTTTCGGTAAAGATGTATTGGTGTTGTCCGGGATACAGCGGCATATTGATACCGAGTTTTTGGCTTAAAACGGGTGCCCAAATGTTGGTGCAAATAACCACTTGTTCACACTCAACTCGGGGCATAGCTGGGTTGTCTGTGGTAATGGCTCGAACACGGCCGTTTCCATCCGACGTGGTAGACACTTCAATATCAGTCACGAGTGTGTCTGCGACAGACGTGACGCGCCCAGTTGCTTCAGCCTGTCGCCGCATAGAGGTCGCTACTAGGCTCGTTTTTACAATCCCTGCCGAAGGAATATAAAATGCGCCTAATATTTTGTTCGGATCAAGCATCGGTTGTTTTTCTGCGGCTTCTTTGGGGGAAAGGACATACGATTCGATGCCCATCGTCATACCCATTTCCACAAGCCGCTGATAGCTTTCAAATCGTTCAGGCGTCGTTGCAGCTGATACAGACCCGTTGAGAAAGAAATGTTCTTGCCCGTCCACACGTGGTAACTCTAAATAGGCGGCGGCTGATCTTGACCCTAACTTGGTAAAGAAATCTGATGGGGTCAAGACGCGAACACCACCGGGCGCATGGGATGTTGACCCATCATTGTGGTCTAAGTCCCCTTTATCAATAAGGAGAATATCTTCAACGCCCATATTGGCGAGATGATAGGCTACACTAACACCAATGATGCCCCCACCAATAACGACGATATTTGCTTTTTTACTCATAATCCTCTCCGTAGTTTTTGACGAATATCCTAGTTTAAGTGTTCCGAAGTTTCTAAATTGATAACCCTTGTTAGTGGAGAACAAAACTTTTCTTGAAAAAAACACCTATTTGAGCTTTTGTTCTCCTGAAAGTAATTTTCATTTTACCCTTGAGTATTCCAAATATTTATTGAAAATTACTTAGAAATAAGCTTCGGAACCTCGAGGAAACGAAGTTTATAGCCGTCGTTTTATTTAAAGCAGGAACTTCGTTTCACTTAAGTACAGTCAAATTTGTTTTGCAAGCTAAATATCGAGTTGAGCTGTACTTCAAAGCAAACAAAAATAGTTCAATATAATTTCACTCATCGAAACATTTTTGTTTGCACTTAATCGTATAGATTGACTGATTCCAAATCAGCTGCACGTTTTTCAACATACGCATTCAATTCTTCTCGAATGGCTATATCCATTGAGGGCTCTTCGTATGCTTTGAGCACCTGTTGCCAAATCGTGTTTGCCCGTTTGACCACATCTTCGCTTCCTGCTTCTTGCCATGTGCCTAAATTTCGACGGTCGTGCAAAAAGTTGGGATAGAATGCGGTTTCAAATCTCTCTTGCGTATGAGCGGTGCCAAAATGATGCCCCGCTGGCCCCACTTCATCAATGGAATCAAGCGCAAAGGCGTCCCCTTCCCAATTAGGCCCATGCAAAAAGTGTTGAATCATCGCGAGATTTTCAACATCCATAATATATTTTTCGAGGGATGCCGTTAATCCTGATTCGAGCCAACCGACCGCATGGACAACAATATTCGTATGGGCCATGATGGCTGGCCATAAGGACCACAAGGATTCTGCTACCGCTTGTCCATCAGGAACGTTGGATGAGTTTAATGAACCGCTGCCGCGATAGGGGAGATTGTAATGCCGGGCCAGTTGAGCCCCAATCAAAAGCGCCCAAGCTCCTTCTGGTGTGCCGAAGGCGGGAGCTCCCGAGCGCATATCGACATTTGTCGTAAATCCACCATAGACAACGGGTGCCCCGGGACGCACCAATTGCAATAACGCAATCCCTGCCAGTGCTTCTGCATTTTGTTGGGTCACGGCCGCCGCAATGGTGACTGGGCTCATAGCGCCGGCCAATATAAAAGGTGTAATAATTGAGAGTTGACCACTTTTTGCGAAAGTCATCATGCCGCCGATCATTCTGTCGTCGTAAACCAACGGGCTGTTTACATTGATATTGCCACCGGTAACTGGTCCGTTCTCAGGTTGAAGCTCGCCTCCAAAAATGATGCGTGCCATTTCAATTACATCGCCAGCGATGATACGGCCGTGTGACTTTCCAAACAGCGGTTTGTCAGACAGGGTTGCGCTGAGAAAGTATCCTTCCAAATGTTTTCGGTGAACG
>JANQSK010001103.1 GCA_028284105.1 Anaerolineae bacterium | reverse complement strand
CCAGAAATAAAGGAAGCAAGCGATCATTAATGGAATAAATACGATAAAGTTATACATGAAGTGAAGCTCTGGGCGTGGGAAAAAGACCTCACCAATGCTGGTTTGACGTGTGCCACCGAACCAGAAATTCCCTGAAACGTATTGATACATCAAAATGACGTGTTCAAAGAGGTGCCACGTTTGGAAAACCAACGCCCATTTCCAAAAAGTTTTGGATGACCCTTGGACGCCTTTCCATAAAAGCAAGATGCCAATCCACATTGCGCCGTTATAGGCAATGTGCAATATTTCAGATTCGGCTAACCACGGAAACCAAAGCCCCAAAATGCCGCCCGCTTCTTTTGGAAGCCAGCCCATAATGTAGATTTGATAAATCTGAATGACATGTTCAGAAAAGTGGCCAAGCACGACGACGATATACAGCCACAAGGCTCTTTCATGCCAAACCGTGTTTAGCTTTTCCATAAAATTATTTGTTCGATATTGTAATGCTGTCATGTTATCCTCCATTGACATTGCGATGCTCAAAAAAATTTTACGCTTGCTTTATGAAATAGGTCTTTTGGGACGTGTGGGTTGTTTTGATTGAATCGTTTTAGGTTTCCAGATGCCAAAAATGATGAGCCCTTTTTGCAATAATAGGAGCGCACTAAAAGCGGCAACGGCTAAACCCGAATAGATGGGAACCTTAATCCAGAAGGGTAGTTCAATGACTTCTACTTGAAAGGCTGTTTGTCCTTCAAACCCTTCAGGGTCTGTGATTAAAACAGTGATGTTGTACTGATCCGCTATCCAGACATTATCTTCGATTTCATGCCTGTAGTAAGTTTCAGGAGTTGGTTTGCGGGTTTGGAGAATGACTGATTTTGAAGGGTCATCTACCGATGTCATCTCGATTTTGATGTCACAATCAACAACGGGACGATAGTTTTGGTCAAAAACGGCCGTTTCGAAATGGACTTCACCCGTTCGCAATACCCCGGGAAGTGACCATACTGACACATAGTAATCACCAACAGGCACACGATAGACTTCTAGCTTTTCACCCTGACCATGTGCGGAGACGCTTGAAACCCAGCCAAGGCACACACACAAACACAAAATAATGATTGTAAGGAAACGCTTTGTTCGCATCGATGTTTGTCCTACTACTAATCTGAATGGTCAACAGCCTACAACAAGTTGTGAAAAATCACACTAGGTAATCTGGCTTACATTATGATATGTAAGCTAACTTACATTAAAACTTTCAACCTCGCAAGAAATTGATTATTTGTTGTGTAAATGGAAAACGCTCGGGGTTTTCTGGCTTAAACAGCAACTTGCCATTTATATAAATTCAAAATTATTTCGAATTAAATAACAGAAGGCGGCTCCCCTTCAATATAGTGATCAATCATCAAAGTGAATATTGTCGAGATGAGGTAATAGCACAACACTTTCTTGCTCATTCGGATCAGTGCGGGCAATAACGGCCGTTATTGATTTTGTTTCACTTGGGTTATAAGGAAGATGGGGGACGCCTGCTGGAATATACAAATACTCCCCTGTATTGATCTCCACATGCTCTTCAAGCTCGTCACCGTAATACATGTAGCCTGGCCCATCAATGACATAGATAGCTGTTTCGTGAGATTCATGCATATGTGCTTTGGCACGCTGTTGGGGCGGAATTGTAAGCATGTGCATACAAATGCCGGTTGACCCCGTATTTTCAGCTGAAATGCCTGCAAAATAGGTGAAATCTTGCTTTCCTTCGTATGAATGACCCGGTTTTATGATTTGACATGTCTGTTTTTTCATAACGGCCGTTACTCCTTTAATGACGTTTTGCGCCATAAATTTTAGTTGAAGTCCATAAAAATCTTTTAAGAAAAAATACAAGGATACGTCGTTATAATGCCCGCGTTTGTTTCAAAACTGTTTCTTGTATTTCACCATACCTTACATCTTAGCCCTAAAAATTAAAAAACAAGATAGGAGAAAATATTGTGTTGGATGTAAAACGGCCGTTTTCGGCTGTGACACTACTCTTTGTATTTGTATTTGTATTATTGCTAATCGTCATGCCCGCATTTGCAGGGCAACAATCATTAAATTCATTTTCGACATCATGTGGTGAAGGTGCCAATAATGCCCTCACCAATCATAGCTTTGAATCAGGAACTTCCAATTGGACCTTTTATACCAATGGGGAAGGCTCTTTTTCATCTGTTAGCGGTGATGCGTATCACTGTGACAATGCGGCTCGGGTAATTATTGATGAAGCGGGGAGCAACGTTCAGCTTTATCAACGAGGCATTGAGCTGCAACCAAACAGCCAATATCAGCTAAAATTTGCTGCAAAATCTTCAACTGGCCGTAATGCGCGGTTTATTCTTCAAAAACACGAAGCGAACTACAATAATTATGGGTTGAACTACGTGGCTAATCTCACTACTGATTGGCAAGAGTTTGAGGTTGAATTTACGACGTCTGGATTTTCTGGCGTTGAAGATAACGGCCGTTTACGCATTTGGCTCGCCCCTTATGATAAAGCGGGTGAAATTTATTACTTCGACCAAATTGAACTCAATTTACTGGACGGAACCTCCCCCGACCCAACAGATACGCCTGATGATCCACCCTCTCCCACGTCAACACCAGATGATCCGGGTTCAACGCCAGCGCCTTGCTCAGATAACAATGACAACATCTTGAACAATCCAAGCTTTGAATCTGGAAAAGCCAACTGGAGCTTCTATACCAACGGTGCAGGGACCTTTAATGCATCAAACGCAGATGCGTACCATTGTGATGAGGCTGCTAAGATTAATATCACAACGGCTGGCAGCAATGTACAGCTTTATCAAGCGGGCATTGATTTAGTCGCCAACACTGAATATCGCTTGACCTTTGCCGCAAAATCAAATACCGGTCACGATTTGTCAGTCTCTCTTCAAAATCACGAGCCAAACTACCAATATTATGGCTTACAAAATCATGTCTTTGGTCTCACTTCAAATTGGAAAACATTCGAAGTTGAGTTCACGACAAACGGATTTTCGGGGACGGTGGATAACGGCCGTTTGCGATTCTGGTTTGCCCCCTATGACGCAGCGGGTGATGTTTATT
>JANQSK010000367.1 GCA_028284105.1 Anaerolineae bacterium | reverse complement strand
AGATTGCAAGCGTTCAGCTGTTTTTGGCCCAATACCATGAATGGCTCTCGTTGGCATTGGTGCTAAAAATTCAGCCTCTGAACCAGGTTGAACAACAGTAAACCCTTCAGGTTTCTCAAAATCAGAGGCCACTTTAGCAACCAATTTACTCGTTGCTAAACCGACTGAACAAGGTAGCCCCGTTTTTTCTTTGACAGTCTGTTTAATCTCTTTGGCAATGGTTTCAGCCATCTCAAATTCTGATAGATCGATATAGGCCTCATCAACGCTCATCTTCTCAACTGGCCCATAGGTTCGCAAAATTTCCATGACTGATTTGGAACATTCATTTATGCGGGACCAATTGGCGGACACTATCGTGAGGTCTTGGCAAAGGCGAACGGCCGTTTTCATAGGCATAGCTGATCGAATCCCCAATTTTCGGGCTTCATAGCTAGCTGATGCCACGACACCACGAGACTCTGGTTTGCCGCCAACTGCTAATGGAATGTTTGCATGCTCTGGATGATCCAAAATATGCACATTCACAAAGAAGGCATCCATATCGAGATGCAAGATGGCGCGAGGCCAATGGGGAATCAAAGAATTTGTCACGCTTTCTACCATTATTTAGAGAACAAAACCACCATGGGATACACTAATTTTTTAAGCTTTGTTCTCCTTGAAGCAATTTTCATTTCACCCTTGGTAATTTAAAATAGTTGTTGAAATCACTTCAAGTTTCTAACTTATTTTACCTCGTCAAATCGCTTATTCCTAAAACATGAAGCCCAATTTCTTCCTCACTTAACCACTCATCCATTGATACAACCACTCATCCAATAACTGCATCTTTTTTCTTTTCAAGACCCTAAGATAACGATAACTCCAACTTTTAGGTGAACAAATATGCAACTCACTCGACGACAGCTTTTCTCATCTTTTATGGCTCAACCTAGCCAAACGGCCGTTTCTGATCCAATCATCCATTTGCTCAATCGGGTCACATGGGGAATCACTCCTGAATCGCTGGCGCATGCCAGAAACATAGGATTTGATGCTTACCTCGAAGAACAGCTCAATCCTTCCGAAATAGATGATTCAGAAATGGAAGCACATTTAGCGACACTTCCATTGTTAGAAATGGATCGACGCACACTTTACAGCCTAAGTGATTATGACTACCGAAGTCATCAACAGCTTATAGAAGGCACATTATTGCGAGGTGTTCACAGTAAAAAACAGTTATTTGAACGGGTCGTTGATTTTTGGAGTGACCACTTCAATGTCAGTTTTAATGATGACAATGGGGCCGATCTTATTCTTTATCAGCGAGACGGCATTCGAAAATATGCCTTTGGCAAATTCCAAGATCTACTTGTGGCCACGGCAAAGCATCCTGCGATGCTCGTTTATCTTGACAACTTTGTTAACTACGCTGAAGACCCAAATGAAAATTATGCACGTGAACTCTTGGAACTCCACACGCTCGGCGTTGACGGAGGATATACAGAAAATGATGTGGTAGAAGTAGCTCGAGCCTTTACTGGCTGGACGATTCATCCCAAAACGCGGGATGGCTTCTGGTTTCATCGAGAAGATCATGACACCGACAGTAAAACAATTTTAGGACATCAGCTCCCTGCGGGCCGCGGTATTGAAGATGGACTTCACGTCCTCGGCATTTTAGCCAATCACCCACAAACGGCCGTTTTTATCTCACACAAACTGGCAATCCGCTTTGTCAGCGACAATCCTCCCCAATCACTGGTGCAAAA
>JANQSK010001069.1 GCA_028284105.1 Anaerolineae bacterium | reverse complement strand
GCTGAACGAGATAAGTTACCAGACAGTGAGCTTACCGACCCGGCAGAAGTGATGGGGAAAGTGATTCAGGCAATTGAAAATAACCAACTTCACCTGTTCCCGGATGCACGAGGCAAACAATTACAATTTATAAAACGACATTTTCCAAAGTTTTTGAACTTTATGAGTCGACGGCTGCCAATCAACTAAAATTCGGCATCAGCTAGCGCAACCATCAAGCCTGCACACTGGCTCAATCCTAATGGTTCATAGCCAAGAGATTGCGCCGCTTCATCACCAAAGATTGCGCTCATGATGACCGGATGCTCATCGCTTTCAAGATAGGGAGCAATGATTTCACGAGAATATTCAAGCTCGTCGCTGTCTAACGCTTGGGGAATGTTGCTTTTATTGAGGACAAACCCTTCTTGCGCCATCATTTCCCTTAATGTAATGGCTATTCCATTTGACTCAACGTAAAGTCCCCGGAAAACGGCCGTTTCCAATGCCTGCCGAACTGATTCTAAAGACGGCCGTTCACTGCTCCACAGCAACCCCACGAGCCAGCCCCGCCTAAAATGGGGCTTCGTTTCAAATCGCTCTCCAAATTCAACAGAATAACGCTCAGTCCACATTCCATGCGCATCATCAGCTATGACCAAAGCAGCTTGAAAAACTCCTTTAAACTGTGAAAGTTGAGGCTGAATATTTTCTAAGGCTTTGGCAGCAAAATCGTCCGCCCCTAAAGCCAAGTATTCATCAAGTAGCTCAGGAATATGATCCTTCCCCATTGGGTTCATAGCAGACAGGGGCAAGCGCATATCTTGTGTTTGAGGATCACGCAAAGTCTCAATGTATCGATTAAAACGTTCAGGCCCTCGAGGAATGTTATAGAGTTCCCGCTGAAGTTTTAGCAATGGATGATACGTTACAGCCATAACCTACTCTCGCGTAATAAATGGAAGATAAAGATAGAATGGATCAGCCACTGGTGGCTCAGGAGGATCAACACCATCTGATTCCTCAATGGCACCGCTAACGACCAAAGCATACTCTTGTGACCCCATTGCTACCTGATGGGCTTTTACCTCAATCGAATAGGTTCCAACCTTCGGGGATTCAATGACTAACCCCTCAACATTGTTGGTTCTATCACCAGAATTGCCACCATTGCCATAGAGTACAACGCCATCAGGATCTGTGACGATCAGATCCAAATCATTGACCAACTGTTTTGACGCTGATAATGATGCTGGTGGATCTGTCCAAACTAAGTTGATTCGCAATGGAATACCCGATGAAGAGACTGTTAAAGGAGTGCTACTACTATCGTTATAAAATATCGATTGATCAGTTTGGAGTCCTTGATTTCGCTCATCGAACCACAGCTGATGTCCATCTCCGTCCAATAAAAATGTTAAATTAGCACGCCCCCAGCCGGCCACGCTATTGGGCCATTCATTTGGGATTTCTTGAAGTGCCCCTTCCCCGTATTGGCCTGGGGCAATATTTGTCGCTCCATTCACCAACAACGCTTTGAGCAAAGCAGCTGACGGTGCTTCTATGCCCATCTCTTTGACAAGCCATTCTCGAACCAGCGTGCCCATCCCAGCCACAATCGGCGTCGCCATCGAAGTGCCTCCAGAATAACTGTAATGCTCATTTGTTTCATGAGCAGCCCAAAGAGTTGTGGCGCCATCAACATGGGATTGATTCGAAATGATGTTGGTTCCAGGTCCAACAATGTCTGGCTTGATACGGCCGTCATCCGTTGGGCCTCTTGAAGAAAACGCCGCCATTCCATCAATGTTATTCGCGATAGTATCTGTAGCAATGGGTGAGAAAAAGAAACAGCCCAACAGCACCCATGATGCATCACCTAATCCACCTGTAGGCCGATTATTTTCAGTTGCACCGACAGTAATCACATTTTTGGCCGTTCCTGGTGAAGCCATAGAATCTTCATCCACTTTCCCATCACCATCAAAACAGATGTTATCGATTGAGCCATCCGTGCCAGAGTTTCCAGCAGCAACAAAGATAGCCATATCGGGATTATCGTAAATAAATTCATCCGCTCTTTGGGCGCCAAATGGGTAGCCACCATATTGGGCTTCACCAGACTCACCTGTTGCCCCTCCCCATGAATTGCTATGCAAGCGGACCCCTTCATCATAAGCTTGTTGGAACAAGTTATAAAAATCTGCATCAAGTCCGACAACAGCTCCTTCTGGGGTTGCTTCGAATCCTTGAACAACAAGTTCTGCTTCTGGTGCCATCCCAGCAAATGAATTGGTATATGATTGGGTATTTGGATCCGCACCCGATTGAACACCAGCCCCAAGGAGAGAACCAGCGACATGTGTACCATGCCCATGATTATCGTTCCATGATTCCCCATCAACAAGCGGAATTCCTTTCACAATACGGCCTGCAAAATCTGGGCTGAGGGTGTTGAGGTTCCCCGTGTCTAAGCCGGTGTCTGCAATACCAACACGCTGGCCATCCCCATAAAACCCCCAATCTGTCCAAACTTGGTTGACATTGCCGATTGTGCGAGCTTCATCATTAAATAGTTCAATTTGAATAACAGGTTCAATCCATCGAATATCATCATTCTTTGCAAGTTGGAGCAAATCAGCGGGTGAAAACACGGCCGTTACTATCTCAGCATCACCATTCCATTTTAATATCCGTACTTGCTCATAGAGTGAATTATTCTCACTTAAGCTCTGTAAAATTGGTGGAGAAAGCTTGTCAAACACCGTAAATGGATAGGTTCGATAAATAGAAGTCACTTCTGTAAGCTTTCTAAATTGAGTCGATTCCCCACGCACCAAAAAGGCGTAATCTGGTAAATATTCGACAATATCAAACCCCATCTCCTCAAGCTGAGCTTTGTCATTTTCAACAATCGGAGCTGAAAACTGAACAATTTGGTAACCCTCAATAGAGTGCTGCAAAACGGCCGTTTTGCTGAGCTGGTTTACAAATTTAGAGGAATGCAGATGAAGGTCTGGACCAACAAACTGACCTGATACTTGAAGATTTTGGGCATTAAAAATCGAAAATAATAAAGAGATTCCAATCAGTTTCAAATATTTACGCATAAACACCACCACTAATAATCAACTATTTAAGTCTCATTATAATCATCAAAATAATCATTCAACAATAAACGAAATTTTAGGTTTATCTAATCCATATTTCTTAGAAAATGACAAATATGACAAACATGACAAATTTAATAATTTAATATTCTCTCACTTGCATATTGATTTGTAATCAGCTATCATTTAAACAGTCTTGGTTGGATAAAAGGGATGCAAGACCCCCTCCCCCCAAAACTGGCACGAGAGAAACGCGACTGAACCCAGCCTTGACTAGGATAAAGCTAACCCCTTGCATTCCTGGCAATATCTGAAATAGCCCAGCTTACGCTGGGCTTTTTTTTTACAACTTTTCCAGCAAAAATATCTATCATGAGTAAACAAAATTCCCCACTATTTTCAGGGGCAACCCCACAAAAAATTGCTGAAGATTTAGCACAATTAGTAGCATTTGAAGACAATGGTTTAGAAACGGCCGTTTTGGAAAAATTGCTACATGAGACACTCATTCCTCATTTGATGGATTACAGTCTGCCACAGTTTCAATCGATGTTTAACGCCTTTTTACCCGAACAGGCACAGCTAGGCGCATCGATTGCTTTAGATTACAACCAAGGTGTAACAAACTGGCAGGTTTCTCCTGGCGGGGCCACTTTAGAAATTTTATGTACTCAAGCACTTTGCAAACTTTTTAAGTTAGGTGATCAATCCGATGCAACATTTATGTATTCGGGAACATATGCCAATGAACAAGCCATCTATCTCGCATTGCACCGCCATGCTGAAAAAAGGGGTTTCGATTTAGCAAAAGAGGGAATCTGGGGATTTTCTGGACAAAAAACACCGGCTATTTTGGTGTCTGAGGACACACATTTCTCTATGGTTCATGCTGTGCGAAATCTTGGATTAGGTGAACGCTCGTTGATTAAAGTGCCGGTTAATGCTAATCGCCAAATTGATCTGACTGCACTCAATAAAATCCTCTCTGAGATTGAAGATTCACATCAAATAGTTTGTATTACGGCAACAACGGGTACCACTTCAGCCGGTGCGGTTGATCCTGTTCAGCAAATCGGCCAAATATGTCAGGAACTTGACTGCTGGTTTCATATTGATGGTGCCTACGGGTATGCCTATAAACTTGTTCCAGAATTTAGCCATCATTTTATAGGAGACGAATTAGCAGATTCCATCACTTGGGATCCGCATAAGCAGCTAGGGGCTCCCATTCCGAGTTCAATTTTGTTTGTCAAAGATTGGCGTGATTTTGGACGAATTTCGCTTTACGGTGCTTACTTTAATCGCCAAGAGGATATCGAACCTAATCCTGGTCTTAAATCTCCCCCCTCCACCCGCTCATTAGCGGCTTTACCTTTGGTTACGCTTCTCAAAGGGCAAGGGATAAAAAAGGTTGTCAACGATTTACAAGTGCCATTAACGGCCGTTCAACAGTTACACAACTATTTAATAGAACAGCCTGATTTTGAAGTTCAGCATGAACCCGATTTAGGCATTTTATGCTTTCGGATGCACCCAAAAGAAGTCCCAACTGAAGAGCGGGATGGTTTGCAGCGCCACCTATATGATCAAATTATGCAATCGGGTGAACGTTCAATATCATTTACCCGGCTAAGTGGCATCCCTTGCCTGCGCGTTGTTTCCGTTTCGCCACATACAACTTTTCAAGATTATTTAGAAACGATTGAACATCTTCGCGCAATCGAAGTTGAGAGAAGATAACAAACCAGTCTAGAGTCTGTAGGAGGAAAAATGGCTGATTTCGTAATTATTGGTGGAGGCGTCTATGGATGCGGCACAGCGTGGGAGTTAGCAAAGCAAGGGGCAGAAGTTGTTCTTCTTGAAGCGAACACCATTGCCAGCGGCGCTTCAGGGGGTCTTGGCAAACGGGGCGTTCGAGCCAACGGTCGTGATGTCAGAGAACTGCCATTGATGCAGGAAGCGTACGAAATATGGCCAACGCTGCATGAGCAGCTAGGTGGGGAAACAGGTTACGAACGACTTGGGCATCTTCTCCTGATTGAACGGCCGTTAGATAAAACACGCCAAGAAGCCCAAGTCTGGGTTCAACAAGCAAATGGTATTCCCACTGAATGGTTAGATGCAGGTGCTGTTCGCGAAATGGAACCCTTTGTTAGTGAAGCCGTCATTGCAGCCACATATTGCCCTTTAGACGGCGTGGCCGATCACACAGCCACAACAAGAAGTTACGCTCAGGCGGCCCGTCAACATGGCGCTATCATTCATGAAAACACGGCCGTTTCCCGCTTAGAACGGCAAGGTTCAAAAGTAACGGCCGTCATCACCGAAGATGGCCAGCGATTTTCTGTTGAGAAATCTGTGTTGTTAGCATCTAACCGGCATGCTCCTCACTTTATTCAACAAGAACTAGGTATCACCTTACCACTTTGGGAGCTCTATCCTCAGGTGATGAATACCGCCCCCATTTCCCCAATGCCACTCAATCATCTGATTGGGCACGCTCACAGAACATTGGCTATGAAAGCCGTTCCAGGAGACCATGTCATGATCTCTGGTGGTTGGCACGGCCGTTACAATCCAAATAGCAAGCAAATCGAGCCCGTTCCCGAACAAGTCGAAGGCAATCGTCTTGAAGCTGTGGCGGCCTTTCCTTGTTTAGCTGAATTGCCAATCGTTGAAGTCTCTGTGGAGCGTGCTGAACTGATATCCCAAGATGACATTCCCATTATGGATTATTTACCGGGAGCAGATAATTTATTGGTGGCAACGGGTTGGTCAGGCCATGGTTGGGCGATATCACCAGCCGTTGTGCGACACCTTGCACAATGGATGCTCACCAACAGTCGACCAGATATTTTGGCTCCTTTTAATTACGGCCGTTTTCTCAACAAAAAAATATGATTCGAAGCAATCCAGAAGCTGGAAATTTCATCCAACTCCCTCTCAAGTATTGTCATGTCGTGTGAGAGCACACAAATAAAGCATCTCTCGGTAAACCAGTCGGGACATCTCCAAAATCAAATAATCTAAAAGAAGCCAAAATGATTTTACATGGAGATGCCTCGGCTCGTAAATTGTGTAATCATGCACGTGATTTACCCACTCGGAATGACTGATCAAGTTTGTGAAGTTACATGTTTTTTAGCAATTTCCCGAGCATCAAATTTTAGTCAACAACATTAAACGAACGGTACTGATTATGGATTGAATCGTGCCTCGCTATTATCGTATGCTTTTTGCAAACTATTTGATTGAAAAGCAGTATCGGCATAGCGAGACACCTGGATGATTGTTCAAGAAGATCAAATTGAAAAAGAAGACTTCAACAAACGGCCGTTTCAACAAATGCAGGATAAGCTGCAAAAATATTTACCCCCCTCTTTATGGACGCAAATCAAAGATAATGAGGCTCCTTCGCCTGCGTTTCTAACGAATTGCATTCAGACACTCTCAGCGCTTTTAGAATCAACAACATCCCATTTACCAGCGAATCTTGTCGAATGGGTTGCGCAAAATCCAGAGCCCGGTCAGGCAAACGGCCGTTTTGTGTATGGCACCCTGTTGTTTGCTGACATCAGTGGTTTCACAGCCATGTCAGAAAGGCTAAGCCAAAACGGGCGAGATGGTGCAGAAGAAGTCACGAATATTGTCAATCGTTATTTTGATGTCATGCTTGATATTCTCAAGCTCTATGATGGTCAGCTCATCCGGTTTGGAGGTGATGCGCTGCTGGGTTTATT
>JANQSK010001065.1 GCA_028284105.1 Anaerolineae bacterium | reverse complement strand
ACAAAACATCATTGCAACCCTTCCTGGAACCAGCCCGCATGCAGGTGTCATCGTCTTGATGTCCCACTATGATTCTCGGACCATCGATCCCTTTGATGGAGAGAGCTTTGCCCCTGGTGCAAATGATAATGCCTCTGGGGTTGCTGCCATGTTAGAAATTGCGCGCATTTTAAGCTCGCGAGATTGGAATCAAACCATTGTGTTCGCAGCGTTTGCGGCAGAAGAGCAAGGACGTTTAGGTAGTCTAAACTTTGTCACGGCCGAAATGTTGGCTGGCACTACTTTTGATGCTGCCCTAAACAATGACATCATTGGTGGACGACCGGGCATTCCCCAATCGATTCGCCTCTTTTCACCGGGACCTGAAACTTCAGAACCGCGCCAAATCGCACGTTATGTCAACCATATCAGCTCCCTCTATCTCCCTCAATTTCCTATTACCCTTGAGCAAACTAGCGATCGTGAAGGGCGATTCAGCGATCACATAACCTTCCTCGATGTGGGTGTCCCCGCTGTTCGCTTAACCGAATCGATTGAAGACCCAGATGTTCAGCATAACGCGC
This sequence comes from Anaerolineae bacterium, assembly GCA_028284105.1. GTDB lineage: Bacteria > Chloroflexota > Anaerolineae > Promineifilales > Promineifilaceae > QQUD01. Next base: position 3,323 of record JANQSK010001065.1, on the reverse strand, counting down.
TAGATACCTCTAATTTGATCGACTACGATTACCTTATGAAGGCGACTCAGCTGAACTTTATCGCCATTGCTAATATGATTGGTGGCCCCCCTCGACCTGCCTCACCAGCATGGTCCCCCATGGCTGATCCGGGTGGGTACATTTTGACTTGGCCTGTTGATGATTTATCGGCCGGATACGCGATCAGCTTCCGCGAAGCGGGCAATCCTAACTATCCCCCATTCCGATTTGTCGCCTCAGCCGAAGCGGGTAATGTGGCGATTACGGGCTTGGATCCGTCCGTTTCGTATCTAGTGAGCATCGCGGCTATCACCGACACAGGCCGTCTGGGCCTTTTCTCTCCTGAGATTATTGTTGGGCCTTAGTAGAAAAGAGTTTGGGGTGGAAAACGGCCGTTTACTAGCGCTTAAATGACCTTATCGTTGAATCTGCCTGACTTATTAATTTAATCAAGTTAGTTGAAAGTTGGCAGTAAGTATTTATTGAGGGTATATCTTTGGGCACTACTATCGTTTTAGTCTCTTCCACTCAAATTTTTCAGTAAGTTCTTCAATTTGTGAAGGCTCATTATCCAACAAATCTTGCTCTTCATCTGATAAATCCGAATACTTTTGCCCGTCTGATTTTCGAATGTCATAGGCTGTTGTAAAAATAAATGTCTCATTATCTTTCCAACCAATAACGGGATCGGTGACGTTTTCATATCGTTCTATTTCTGCGAGTGGTAAGCGTGAAGGATCTGAGAAGTCGTAAAAGACAATCTCATACGGACAGGCCCAATAACAACCGTCCACTGCCAATATAAGACTATCAGGAGAGGGATATACTGCCGTCCAACAAAATCCGGCACCTTTGTAACCAGCCTCTGGAAAATATGAAGTATAAGTTTCTTGGGTCAAATTGATGATTGAATACCCTTGATAATCCTCACCACAAAGAAGGTAATCATTGCCATTGGAATGGCTTACCCATGTATGCCAAAAATGTCCATAGTTACGTTTAACATCTGCAATGACTTTGTTATCTGAAAGCCGCTTAACAATTCCCCGAGAATATGCCCAAGTTTTTGGTCCAGTAGAATAACGCTTTGTTGTTAACTCAAACGTGCCAGATGGAGATATGCTCAAATTTTGAGAATTTTCAATGATGTTTTCAGGTATGAAATACTGTTCTATAGCTTCACGTTTTTCAAAATACCTATTGTCCATATATAGCACCTAAGAAAGAATAACTTTGAGGTTGTAATGTAAGCTTGCTTGGCTTGCCTAGTTTTTCTGATTTTCAAAACACGAGTTACTTTAGCGAGAACACTCTAAAACAATGATGTATTGAATTCCAGTATAACATTGAATTTTGATTTTTATTATTCAATAAAGAGCGATTAACTGACCAAAAAGCTTGAACTCTAAATTTGTTTCGTTTGATGGTGCTAATTCTCTTAATTTAACAAGAAATATATTATTGTCGGCTAAAGTAGGTTGGATATAAAGCCAAGCAAGCTCCTAGTCGAACAAAGCAGGATTGAGGCTCTAAAATTATTTAAATCAAAATAAACGAGTAAAAATGAATATAATCATTATCATTACATCGATTTTTATGTTTGTTGTGGGTGCAGCAAAACTTTGGGGAGCAAAGCCTTTAGCAGACCAATTTGAGGAGTTTGGATTACCAAAAGCTGTCATGTATATGGTGGGTGCTTTAGAAGTGATTGCAGCCATCACGCTACATGTTGACCTGCTGACGTTCTATACAGCTTGTGGGCTGATTCTACTGACGATTGGTGCTATGTCTAATCATATCAAGATAAAACATCCATTATCTTCAAATATACCTGCGTTGGTCGTGCTTATTTTGTCGGTTGTGATTGCAATCAATTCCTGGAGTAGTTCGGGGGAACTATTCTCACTTCTCGGCTTTAATTAGATTTTGGGCAGTTTTCGATGGATTTTATTGCCATCACTTTTTGTTGGGATACTCGTTTATAAGTCGATGAAGAATGTCGTTACCATGGGTGATCTTCACCGTTGTAAGCGAGGAACTTGTTAGTGTCTGCCAATGTGAGGTTGGCTATGAGCCCAAGCACGCTTTTGGCTGACTCAGAAGGCTCAAGATCGGCCGATGCGCCTCCCATATCCGTTTGCATCCAGCCTGGGTGAACAGCCACAACACAAATACCGTCTGCCTTCAATTCGTGTGCCATCATGCGCGTTGTGACGTTCATTGCGGCCTTGCTGGCATTATATGAATAAGAGCCCCAGGTCTTATCCTCGAGCATCAAAACTGACGCTAATCTTCCTGAAATATTGACCAAGCGAGGATGGTCACTTTTCTTCAGCAAACCCACAAAATGCTTTGCCATCAAAAGCGGCCCAACGACATTCACATTCATTGTTTTTTGCACTCTGTCGGCGGAGATGTCCTGAAGGTCTTTTTCGTCAAGTTTGATGCCGGCATTGTTAATGAGGACATCGATTGTGTCTGTTTCAGTTGAAACTCTCTTGGCCGCCTCCAGCACCGAATTTTCGTCAGATACGTCTAGCTGAATGACCTTAATATTGCTGTTTTTCGCCGCCAACCCTTGTAAATTGAATGAATTTTTAGGGGAGCGGCATCCTGCGTAAACCGTGGCACCTGTTTGCACTAATTGTTGCACCATTGCCCAACCTAATCCACGGTTTGCACCTGTAATTAAAAATGTTGTCATAGGTAAATTCGAACCTCGAATCGCATAAGTTCTCTGGAAAACATTGTATAAATACGAAAAGTTTAGCAGGTTGAATGGGCATCTCCCAAACAACAGTTCATAATTTATGTAGCTTTACTCATATATTTCCTGACTCTGTTGACAAAAAGTTACCTATGATTGGATACTTGCCTATGTCTTCACCTTCCAAGTAAAGAGTCAATCTTGCAAACTAATACGACGCTATCAAATTGAAAGGCAGAAAAGAATAACAATTATATTTTAAAAAGGAATGATCAGAATGACGGTAAGTCGTGAAATTCGTTTAAAGAGTCGGCCGGTTGGGATGCCAACGGCCGTTAATTTTGAGCTAGCTGAAGTGGCGTTGCCCGCAATTGGCGATGGGCAACTGCTGATTAAAAATAGCTTCATGTCTGTTGACCCGTATATGCGTGGTCGCATGAATGATGTCAAAAGCTATACACCACCCTTCCAAATTGGGGAAGCATTAACCGGTGGCGCGATTGGTCAGGTCGTAGAATCAAACAACTCAGATTTTGCTGTTGGTGATCATGTTCTCAACTTCATGGGTTGGCGAGAGGCGTTTATATCAGATGGCCGAGGCTTAAATAAAGTCGAT
>JANQSK010001064.1 GCA_028284105.1 Anaerolineae bacterium | reverse complement strand
TGATGCCGCCGTTTTCAACCTGGAGCCCACCGCCGTTTAGGCCGCCGGTTGCTTGGTAAGCGCCATCTGCATAGGTAGGTTGATTTGTGCCTCGGAAGGCATCATCCAAGTAAGTGAATCCTTCTGCATCTGTGTCGAATCCTGCTTCATCTAAAACAATGGGATCAATGATCAAAACATCATCAAGACCTGCTTCAACTAATGAGCCTACTCCATCTGAAGTATCATCGGCCGTTTCCACGAGAATATAGACGGTTTCTCCGGCAAAGTTTTCTAGGGAATGGTTTGCAGTCGTCCAATAGGCGCCACGATGGTCACCATCTCCAACCTCTTTGTGCACAACTTCTGTTGAAGTCCCAACAACCGATATTTGGAGAAAGTCATTATCGATTGCGGCGCTATTATGACCAAAGTAGTAATCAAAAAAGAGTTGGTAGCTTGAATTCGCGGGAATCACGATATCTGGCGAGCGTACTGACGTCACACCACCGTCTACATCAAAGTCGGCGGCTGCGCCACCAGCCTGGGCATCGGTGACGAGAGCTTGTGTGCCACTGGCGGCATTTTCAAGCTGCAAGATAAATCCAGCGTTTTCTGTCTGTTCTGGATCTGCAACTTCCCACAAACCTGCGAAGGCGGTATCACTCCCTGAAGGATCAACTATCCAGCCGGGGTTTATTTCGAAATCAGTTTGGTACAAGATCGTTGGCGCGGAATAGGTTTGGCTCCCAGGAATAACGATCAGAAAAAATACGGCCGTTGCTAGCAAACTACGAACAACGAAAGGCATTTTTTGATTTAAAAGTAAATAAGAAACTGCGTGGGAAGCACGACTCCCTCGCATCAGGCGTTTATAAAAATCCATTACACTTTCCTCTACACTGTAAAAAGACTACGGATACTGTGTCGAGCTTATGTTTTACAGGAGTAAACTAACATCCTGTATTTCTTTTTTATGTATAAATTTTTATAAAAGCTGCCAACTGTTCTCTTCGTCAGAATCGATCTATTGTCGCACCATGATGAGAAGCTCTTCAATGCCTTGACGACCTTCAGTAGAATCTTGAGGCATTTCGCGATGCAATAGATTGAACCCATGTTCGGTCATTCGTTCAATAACGCGATCAGGCTGTACGACATAGGGAGGGCCCCCTTCACGCCGACCAATAGGGAATGAGAGCGCAATCCACTGTGCATTGGGTTTAAGTAAGCGGTAAGCCAGCTGAGCATATTCATCGCGGCGGGATGGATGAATGGCACAGTAACAGGTGTACTCAAGCAAATAATCAAACTGACCGTTTAATTCTTCAGGAAGCTCAAAAATATCCCCCTGGATAATTTGGATGAGGTTCTCAGAATCTTGGAGGGATCTCATTTTTTCAACGGCCGTATCTGCAAAATCAACGGCCGTTACATCAAAACCATGTCTTGCAAACAGGTGGGCATCATAGCCAGACCCAGCTCCCAAAACGATCATTTTGCCGGGCGCAAAGTCACCGCTCTCTGCTAATCTTTTGAACACGGGCGTTTCATGCCCCATATCCCACGGGGAATTCTCAGTATCATACAAATCTTGCCAAAATTGGGCTTCATTTACATCGCTCATATACGTAGTTTATCAGGGGTTTTTACGACAAGAAATAGCCTGTTTTCGTATATTAATTTTCAATTTCCCTCTTCAAGATCATGAATACTCATTAATTGTTAATTAATGTCCCAAATTGGCAATTACTTATTGTCTAAACCCCCTCTCATGTTGTAAGATCATAGGGAGATCATTTGCACTTAAATTGATAGGAAAGGTATGGCACAGCAAAAGGGAAAGTCAACCGCATCATACGGTTCTTGGAAATCCCCCATTAGCTCAGATTTAATCGTCACAGGATCAATTCGATTGGGCTCTGTTGTGCTGGATGGGGAGGATGTCTATTGGACTGAGGGGCGCCCTTCTGAAAACGGCCGTTCTGCCATCATCAAATGGTCTCCTGAAACGGATTCTTTTGAAGAGATGAGTCCTGCCGGATTCAATGTTCGCAGCAAAGCGCATGAATATGGTGGTGGTGAATTTACCGTTCATGATGAAATCATCTACTTCACAAACTTTGTAGACCAACGGCTTTATGTGCAATATCCCTACAGCGAAGCCGACCCTTTAACCTCAACTGAAAATCTCCGTTTCACCGATGGACAAGTGGACCCCACGCGCGGTCTTATCTACGCCATTCGCGAACAGCATACATCATCAGCCCCAGAACCCATTAACACCCTCGTTAGCATCAATCTTGATGGCTTTAACGAAAGCGGTGAGGTTCTTCATGAAGGGCATGATTTTTACTCAACACCACGCATCAATCCATCTGGGAACAAAATCAGTTGGATTACGTGGGATCATCCCAATATGCCTTGGGATGGGACAACACTGTGGCTAGCCGAGCTTGATGAAGCAGGCCAGCTACTCAATCCAACAAAAATTGCGGGTGGTGAAGGGGAATCCATCTTCCAACCGAGTTGGTCACCAGATGGTGTGCTTCACTTTGTCTCTGACCGGTCTAACTGGTGGAACTTGTACCGTTGGCAAGACGGACAAACGGAAGCTCTTTACCCAATGGAAGCCGAGTTTGGCCTTCCTCAATGGGTGTTTGGCATGTCCACCTATGGCTTCGAAACGGCCACCAATATCATTTGTGCTTACACCCAAAATGGCCAATGGCAAATCGGCCGTTTAAATACCCAAACCAAAGAATTAACCCCTTTTGATGTGCCTTTCACAACAATTGGGAGTGTTCAAGTAAGTGAAGGAGCAGCCTGCTTTATCGGCGGCTCAGCCACTTTACCAGCCTCCGTGGTTCGACTGGACCTGCAAACGGGAGCGTTCAAACTCTTGCGGCAATCAGCCAGCCTTTCTGTTGATCGGGAGTTCATCTCGATTCCAGAATCGATTGAATTTCCTACGGAAAACAATCTTACCGCCTACGGTATATATTATGCGCCAACCAATGCTGATTTTATTGCCCCAGAGGATGAATTGCCCCCGTTGCTTGTCTTGTCCCACGGGGGACCAACTGGCGCCACTGACACGATGCTCGACTTGCGTATCCAATATTGGACGAGTCGGGGTTTTGCAGTGGTCGATGTCAACTATGGCGGTAGTACGGGATACGGCCGTTCTTATCGCCAGCGTCTTAATGGGGTGTGGGGCATTCTTGATGTGGAAGACTGCATCAACGCAGCCAAATACCTTGTTGACCAAGGGCTTGCCAACAAAGACAAACTCGCCATTAAGGGGGGAAGCGCTGGTGGATACACAACGCTTAGTGCTCTTACCTTCTTTGATACATTTACTGCTGGTGCCAGCCATTACGGAATTAGTGATGTCGAAGCATTAGCCAAAGAAACACATAAATTTGAATCACGCTATCTCGATAATTTGATAGCACCCTACCCAGAAGGGAAAGCCATCTATGAAGAGCGCTCTCCCATTCATCACGTCGAAAAAATCAACTGTCCTGTCATCCTATTCCAAGGATTAGATGACAAAGTGGTGCCGCCAAACCAGGCCGAGATGCTCTTTGATGCTGTTAAAGCCAAAGGGCTCCCGGTTGCCTATGTTCCATTCGAAGGGGAAGGCCACGGCTTCCGCCAAGCCCCCAATATCAAGAGAGCCCTCGATGGCGAACTTTACTTCTATGGTAAGGTGTTCGGCTTTGACCTAGCCGATGCCGTCGAGCCTGTGC
>JANQSK010001033.1 GCA_028284105.1 Anaerolineae bacterium | reverse complement strand
ACATTATGGGCAGGCCATTTCAAATTTTGTTCATAAGCAAAGCGAGGATGCGACACCTCTAGAGCAGCGAACCACCTATGGGAAGGCCTTCCTGCAAGTAATGAACATCTGGACTCAAGATGATGCCGTTAAGATGTTTTGTTTTTCTAAGCGGTTGGGCCGTATAGCGGCTGAATTGATGCAGGTCGATGGGGTTCGCATGTATCATGATCAAGCCCTCTTCAAAGAGGCATCTGGTGGCTATACACCATGGCATGCAGACCAATATTATTGGCCTTTGAGCAGTGCAAACTGTGTAACGGCATGGATACCACTGCAAGCTGTCCCTTTGAATATGGGGCCGCTTTCTTTTTGTATTGGGAGCCAAAAAATCATGACCCATCGTGATATAGGGATCAGCGATGATAGCGAACAACAAATTGAAACAAATCTCAAGCATTATCCAAAAGATGAGTCTGCGTACGATTTAGGTGAAGTGAGCTTTCATGCAGGATGGACCTTCCATCGTGCTGGCCCTAACAAAACAAGTAAGATGCGTGGTGTCATGACCATCATATATATGGAAGATGGCATGAAGCTTAGCGAACCTGAGCGGGACGCTCATCATGCAGATTGGGCACAATGGCTTCCCGGCGCCAAAATTGGTGAGTCAATTGATACACATCTCAATCCAATCATTTATAAAAAAGCCTAAGCGAGCAACCTATTCGCTAACGTTTAGACATAAACGTTTTAAAAATTACTCAAGGACAAGAATAAGAAGAAGTATGTCATTACAAGAACAACTCGAAACCCGATTTTTAAAATACGTCCAAATTGATACCCAAAGTGACGAGCACTCAGCAACTATTCCAAGTACTCAAAAGCAATATGATCTTCTTAACTTATTGGTTGATGAGCTCAATATGCTCGGTGCTTCTGATGTCACTTTAACAGACTATGCCAGCGTGATTGCCACAATACCAGCAACGACGGATGCCTCTGCTCCAACTTTGGCGTTTTTAGCTCATGTTGACACTTCACAAGATTTTAGCGGTACAAACGTTAAGCCGATTGTGCATCGCAACTATGATGGTTCTCCCATTGTGCTGCCTGACGATACCTCACGTGTCATTGATCCAGCGGATTTCCCTTATTTGGCTACGAAAGTGGGTGAAGATGTTATTACAGCCAGTGGAACCACCCTTCTAGGGGCTGACGATAAAGCTGGGGTGGCGATTGTGATGGGACTTGCAGAGCATCTTTTGGCAAATCCTGAAATTCCTCATGGGCCTATCCGCATTTGCTTTACCCCTGATGAAGAAATCGGCCGTGGGGTACACCCTGATTTACCCAAAGATTTGAAAGCTGATTTTGGTTGGACATTAGATGGTGGCACTCTAGGGGAGATTGTGTACGAAACCTTCTCGGCCGATAAAGCAACCATCACTATCACGGGCGCGAGCATTCACCCAGGCTATGCAAAAGACAAGATGGTTAGTGCCATTCATTTGGCAGCGAAGTTAATTGAGCGTTTTCCGCAAGCAGATACAAATCCAGCAACCACCGAAGGGTATGACGGCTTCATTCATTGCTATCAAATGACAGGCAGTGTGGCTGAAGCAACGCTTCATCTGATTTTGCGCGACTTTACGCGTGATGGTTTAGCTGATAAAGGAAAGTTTGTGCAAGCGCTCTGCGCACAACTTCAGCAAGAAGAACCTCGTGCTC
>JANQSK010000362.1 GCA_028284105.1 Anaerolineae bacterium | reverse complement strand
ATCATCCACCACAACAAACAAGGACCCAATCAGACTCGTTTCAGCTTGAATGGTGAGTTGTCCTTGAGTGGGGTCTGTATCTTCTGGGAACCAAATCGCTTCCACCTGTCGACCTGCTTCGGACATCACACCGGCCGTCCCAACAATATCTCGCGCGGTATACCGATAAATAGGAATTTGATTGTCAGGTCCAACACCAAAGGAGGGTTTGGTACTATCTGAATATTCACCGCCTACCGCTGAAAATGTAAAATCCGCAAACCCACTCACATCGTCAGTCACTTCAATTTCCCACTGAACAATGGCTTGCCCCTGCGCTGGCACGTCAATCGGTATCATTCGTTCATCCCGATTTTCAACGCCAACAGCATCAAGCATTACATTCGATAGTAAATCCTCATTTGTATTGTTATTGATAATGGCCCCAATTTGGACAACATCTCCCACCACCAAGAATCGTGGGGTGATGGGTCGGACAATCAAAGGCAACGCTGTCACAATTTCTGCATCAGCTTGCCCCACTTGGGTATTGGCATTCACCGCCTTGCTTTGAAGCACCCAAGTTGTCAATGTATCCGGTAGGTCAATAGAGACAGAAGTACGACCCGAACCATCAGTCGTTACGACAGCTTCCCAATAGGCCGTGTCAGGGAAATCAGATCGGGCGTCATCCCCATCTGCGTCAGCCGACCTCGCGACAGCCCCATCAGCCGCAATCGATTCTGCAAAGGCACCGCCTCCACCGCCCCGTCCTAAAAGTTCAAGCGGGAGCTCTGGTGTTAAATTTTCACCTGAAATAAACAGGCCCGTTCCGGTTCGGCTACGCAGCGGTTGACGCTGATAAAACGCCTCATTAATGGGTAACGCCTCGTCGGCTTTCAAACTCAATATCGCTTTGTCCACTAATGCCAACGATAGTTCAGCAGCGACAGGATTCCCCTGTGAATCAGTGACTTGGATATCAAAAACGGCCGTTTCACCTGGTTCTAGCTGGTCATCCTGTGGTGTCATCGTGACATCAAGGACAAATTGCTCTGGATTCACAACCAGTTCAGCGACCCCATAGCGCACATCGGCTTGGGGCGTATTATTGTCATCGGGATTAAATGGCTTAACGGCCGTTATCGACACAAACACATTCGGCGCATACGCATCCGTAACGGGGATAGTCAACACATCGCTTGTGCCATTGAGCGTAATGAGTTCTTGGGCAACAAGGTCGCCGCGTTCAATCGTCAGCCACGCTTGAACAGGTTCTTCAAATGGCGATTGCACCAACAGTTCGGCCGTGTCCCCAACGCGATACTCATCTTGATCGACCCGAATAGTGAGTAATTTATTGCGTGGATCGAGACGCCAGCTAGTGCCGTTAACACCCCCTACCCACAGCGTCGTTTCGCTTGTGTGAGACCGTCCCGTTCGATCGGTAACGGTTGCTTTAACCACAATGCTCCCACCAGATTCAGGCGTAAAGCTTGCCAAAGCTTCCCCAAATTCATCTGTTGTCACCGTTTGCCGTTCAATTTCTGTGTCAATAGGCTCCCAAAGGGTGACGTAGCCAGTAAAGTCAGTGGTCGAGGTTGCTCGCCACTCTCGATTAGCAATAACCAGTTCGACCGTTTGATCAGCAACGGCCGTTCCGTCCCAATCTGTCGTTTGTACGGCTAGTTGAGCAGGTTGCCCCACCGTGACAACAAAGGGTCTTGATTCGACAGCAACATAGGTTTCCGCCGCATGGAAAGTATAGTCTGTGCGCGAACTCACGGTTAAATTCGATAAATCAGTCACTGTGGCATCCACAAAAATAGTGACTGTTCCGGCATCAACCTCATCCAAGAGGTCAGGTGTGATTTCAATTTGAAAACGGCCGTTATGATCCGTAATCCCTTCGCCAGAGCCTAAAAAGGCGCTTGTTCCACCAAATGGATCAAATCCAAAGAAGGGATCAATGCTTTCTGAAACGGCCGTTGCGCTCCACTGCACGGCCAAATCAGCCGCTGGACCCCCAAAAAAGTATTCAGCAGAGAGCTCAAGCGTGGCTGTCTCCCCGCGTAAAGCTTCGTTTGTTTCGTTTGTAAAGGAAACGGCTAACTCAGGCCGACGATACTCCGCAATGGTGAAGCGATGCTCAGCATACAGACCATCTTGATTGATTGATAGCCCATAGTTCCCCACAGCCACCGTTTCTGGCAAGTTGACTTCTCCATTAAACGTCCCATCTTCATTGAGCGTGACATCGATGCGCTCATTAAACGGTTCCGCTTCACTAAATCCATTAAAACTTAGCGTGACCTGCAGGTTATTAAAGCTGGGTAGGCTATAACGGCCGTAACGATTATCACGGGCGATCCCTTTAAAGTAGACTGTATCTCCTGGACGATAGATTGGACGATCGGTGTACATATACACAAATTGGGTAATGTCTTCGCTTGTGGTGTATGGGATTCCAAGTTGCCAGGGGCTATTGTTGCCTTCCCACGTGCTGCTGGCTACACCAAAACCCAATTCACCGGGTTGATTGGCTACAACGGTGACGCTGTCTAAATAGGTGTTGGGAGTCGAAAATGGGAATGTGGTGAAGCCGTTGCCATCAGAAACGGCCGTTCCTACAAAAATACCCTGTTCATCATACAGCGATAAAGAGAGATTGGGCGCCGGTTGACCTGAGCGCAGATCGGTAGCCCAAACGTGAACAGCATCAAACATCTGCTTCACAACCAAATTTGTGTCAGACACGATGATCAATTGGCGTTGATTTTGCCAGTAGGCAGAATTTTCATCGAGCAGATCGGGAGATTGAGCCGAGAGAAGATAGACCCCTGGCGGCAAAGAGCCTGATTCAGCCAGTTGGAGCCCTACCAGATCAGCCTCATTTTCTTCTGAATCAAATTCTAATTCCCAGCGGCGAATGGGTGTGGCTGCCGGACGATACTCAACCACCTCAGGGAAGCGATTAAACAAGCCAAGTGGCAAACCAATATCAAAAAGCTCCACAGTCGCTTGATTCAAATTGAGGTGAATCAGCTCAGCACGTGAAACAAAGCTACTGCTCAGCTGGGTTATATATTGTGGATAGTTGAATGAAAGCACTGGGGTCCGTGGCGGTGTTGTAAAGACAAATCCAAAAGGTTGCCCAATGGTGTTGCCGTATGGATCAGCGGCACCTCGCGGAATGGTGACCGAATATCGTTCGCTTGGTACATATTCAAACTGGATGCTCAGTTCATTACTAAAGCTGTTAAAAAAGTAATCAACGCGCCCTTCAGGTTCTGGACTGATAGCAATTTGGTCTTCAAGCGTTTCTAAATCCATAGGAGATGCAAATTGAATGCGCACCCCTTGTTGAAAACGATCGGCTTGGGTGCCGTTAGCAGGGAAAGTGCCTAACACTGCAGGGAACGGCACCGTTTGGAACTGAGAAACGGCCGTTTCCACCAAAGCCGCATTCCCATTGGCGGACAAAGCGGTGGCGTCAATTGTAAGGTCATAAAATACGCCTAACTCAAGCGGTGTTTCAGGGGTAAGGGTGACTGAACGGCCGTCTTCCGACCATTCAAAGCTGATATCAGCAGTCCCTCCCGACAATCGAATGGCACTTTCAGTTGATTCGATATCCATCGGCATATTGAACTCAATTTGCATGGGTTCTTCAGGACGAATCAGTGTAGCTCCATTTTGTGGTGTGATATTGAGGACAGAGGGTGAAATGGTTGAAAATTGCCAGCTAAACGGCTGCTCTAAACGGCCGTTTGTAATATCAACCAGATTGGGATCAACCGACACGGTGTAGGTCGTGGCGCCATCAAGCACGGTACGAGGCTGGTATTGGTAAACAGAGGTTGATATCCAGCGGCCCTTGCCGTCAACCGATGGCGAAATAGTCAACGGCTCTGGCAAGTTTTCTTGTTGATCAGTCGTGGTTAATGGCACAACAGGTCTGTTGAAAAAGATAGTGATGGGACTGTCTGGCAAAACATCGAAGGTATCATTTGCGGGGACGACTTGGCCTACCTGTAAAAAGCCTACCGTTTCAAGCTCATAGCTGATCGATTCTGGGAGCATCAGACCATTTGCAGAAACGGCCGTATTTTCAATTTGGACAAGCAAGCGCTGCTCAGGCATCAAGCTGCTTTCGGGTGTAAACAGCACCGTATCGGGGCGAGGCCAAGAAAACTGACCGTTCACCTTTTCACCGGATTCACCAGTTGTCACACCAAGCGCTGACTCAACCGAGGCTTGATCCATCGGTTGATCAAAGCGAATCGTGATAGCGCCATCAAGCAGGGCTGATTCTCCAACTGCGGGACTGGTAAACAGAATTTGGGGTGGCCAATCAATTAGGCTTTCCTCAAGCTGAGGAACGGCCGTTGCCGTCGGAATGGGTTCCTCAGTAGGCTGTTCTAAAATCGGAGCCAGTGTAGGGAGAACAGGGTCGGGTGCATCAGGCTGCCCACAAGAGGCCAAAGAGATGGTTAATACGGCCGTTAATAAAAATAATACCTGTACAGTTCTGCTCAATCGTTTCATAAATTTTTTTTCTTAATATCCCCATCGCTCTGTCATGTTGGGTGGGGTTGCCCAAATGAATTATCACAAAAACAACAAAGAAATAAACAAATCAGGAATTTCAGAAATTAGGGGAATTATTGTTAAAATTCCACTAATTCCCTAAATTTCTAATCGAAATTGATCAAATTCACTTTCCTAACAAAGTATCAAGCTTTTGTTTGACTTACTTTGCTGCTTCACTCAGCATGATGCTTACTGATTGCGCTATGTCATTAACTAAGGTGCTGGTGTCGCTTCTAAAGTTGCTGCGATGTTTGAAAAGAATTCTCCTAACTCAGCCCCAAAAAGCGCAAAGAAAGCACTCAGTGCAACAGGGAAAATGATAAAAATAAAGCAACCGCTCCAAAATACCATGCGAAATCGTTTTTTCCTGCGTGCCTTTTTATCCTCAATCTCGCTCAAAAATTCATTTTGTTCAATTTTAAATGTCATTGCGTCGTCCAATTCAAGGCGCTGGCGTAGCAGCTAGTGATGTGCTGATATTTGAAAAAACCGCCCCTGTTGTTGGGCTCAATAAAGTAAGCACGCCGATAACAACAATTGAAATCAGAACGAGCACCAAAGCCAAGCGAAAAAGGAGCACGAAGCACCCTTTTCTTGATGGTTTTTGATTTTTTGATTGGATAAGTTCAGATTGTAGCTCAAATAAAAATTCATTTTCGTCTTGTTTGCTTGTCATAGATAAGTTCCTTGATGGTGAGATGCATTTCTATAACAAACAACATTCGACGTCTCATTATGACAAAGATTTGGGAGAACTTCCAGATAATTCGCCAATATTGTTATAATCTTTCTATTTTATGTGATTTCTTAAGTAGCTATGTGATTGACAGAAAGTTTTCTAAAAAAAGATGCCTTACAAAGGCTGTCAATCACCGAGTAAATCACAATCATTGAAGCTGATCTAATTTTTAAAACTTTTTGTGATTTACATAGAGTGTGTTTAAAAACTTTGACAATAAAGTAATAAATCGAAAACAGGATATGAATTTACAGAATTTAGCACACCAAATCGAATCGTCATTTACCATCGCTGAAATTCAGAATATCTGTTTTGACTTGGGCATTGAGTACGAAAATATTGAAGGAAATACAAAAAGCAACAAAGCAAGAAGTTTAGTTAAACATTGCAAAAGAACGGGTCAATTGGCTCAGTTGGTTGAGCAATGCAAACAATTGAGACCTTCCATAAGATGGGAGCTTGCAAAAGCTTCGGAAGATCAACCAACTTCGCTTGCCGGGTTCAGTTTTAAACCTTTGAGAATTATTCTTACTGTACTATTTTTCAGTATTACCGCTTCAATTTTATTCATCAACAATCAAACAAATTTAGATCTAAGTCAATTAGAGCACCCCATTTTTATATCTCAAATAATAAATCCACCTGGGGACAATCCCTCAGAAACGGCCGTTTGGTTGCTCTCTCACGGTTCAGATAATTATATCATTGACAGTATTTCAATTTGGCAGCTTCCAATTATTCGAAATACCGTACCAGAATCCATACCAAACGGCGCACTTGCTCCTGATGCACAATACCAATTCGACATCGGTTTTTGCACCACAAACAAGCATATTTTAAATCCTGCCCTATTGATTAATTCAGAGGCAAACCGCGAAATATTCTTCACATTAGGGATTGGGACAACCAAAGATTTGGGAGAATGTCTTGGTTGGGCCACTGATATTCGTGCAGCAATCCATTATCATAAATCAGGCCAAGATGAGCAGGGCACATTACTTCTACTAACACCATCCGAAGATAGCATCACATTGAGCAAGAGATTAAACAAAAATATCCTAATCGATACAGAATGGCATATTATAGAAGGTGGTATACCAGGGAGCCTTAACGAAGATTTGCCCCACTATTACGTCGTTGCGCCGAATGGTTTACAGGTTGGATACCATCAAAATGTTGATGCCATTGAGTATGCACCATTGTCGATTGAATTCTCCAAGTTAATTGATTTTTCACTAAATGACGTGCCAACAATCAACAATATTGCAAACCGAACTGAATTAAATCAAACCATTCTGGCTAGCAAAGAACAGCAAGTTTTTTTGAATTTAGTTTCTCAAGGTGAAAAGTTAGGGTTTGATTTATGTGCAGGTCTGATTATCGACCCATGTGAAGAAGCGTTATTGAATAGTTCAAAAAACAACCTTTTGCTGCCCATCTCAGCGGAGGCTCTCGCTATTCGTCATATCTTGGAGCCTAATGAGACCCTTCCAAACTTTATTCTTGCCAACATCGAACAGCTTAGCACATTGAATTATCAACAAGAGGATTACCCTGTTTTGCATTGTTATGGCATCACAATAATCAATGGCAGGCAATTTTGTAGTTCACATCGTCTTGAAGAACAGTTTATTGATGCTTTAGCCTCTTATCCAGTTGGAAACGCCTTTGATGCATTAATCACGTTGGCAATGAACACCAATTCATCAAACACGCACACCAATGTTTGCAAAGCCCTACAACTCCATATCGACATTTTAAATCAGAGTCAGCGTCAATATCATGAAACTTCTTGCAGTTAATGATTGAAGATTAAAGGCAACTGGAAATTCTTTTAATCTCTGCTTTTTAATGTTCATTTGAAACGATGTAATAAAACGATGTTCATTAAGATATTCAAAATATAAAAAAAGTTGACGATTTGCAATGGTATTACAACAAAAATTAGATGAAAAATGGATGGGAGAAGCCCTTAAACTCGCTGAAGAAGCGGTCAAATTAGAAGAGGTCCCTGTGGGAGCAATCGCTGTTTGGCAGGATCAGATTATTGGCACAGGGTTTAACCATAAAGAAACGTGGCAAGACCCGACGGCCCATGCCGAACTCATCGCATTAAAAGAAGCTGCCGTTTATCTCAAAAATTGGCGCTTATTGGATGTCACCCTCTACTGCACACTTGAGCCTTGCCCAATGTGCGCGGGGGCCATGATTCAGGCGCGTTTACCGCGCTTAGTTTACGGAGCCAAAGATATTCGCTTCGGTGCAGATGGTTCAATTGTCGACGTTATAAATGCAGAAGGATTCAATCATAAGATTTCGGTGACTGAGGGCGTCTTAGAACAAGAAGCGGCTGACCTCCTCCAGCAATTTTTCAGGTTGCTTAGAGAGAAGAAAGGAAGGTAGCAATTCTTACATTGGGTGAGGTACGGCCGTGTTACCATCGCAGAGGTGATATTGGTGATATGAGTGATTTCGCTTGGTTAGCCCAAACGTAAGCAAACTTCAATATACCAATATACGAACACACTATTTCATCTAGCCGGAGGCTCAATGGCGAAGAAAAAATCATCCAAGAAGAGAAATTCATCCAATAAACAAACTCAACCAGATAACACCAACCAGCATGCGGCTGCAACAAAAACGGCCGTTAAATCTAAAAAAGCAGCACGAGCTGAAATGAAAGCACGCGAAACCCGCATGAAACAAATTCGTGTAATCGGCATTGTTGTGCTGGTTTTGGGTGCATTTTTTGGCATTGCACGATTCAGGAATGCAGGCGCTATTTCAACGGCTGAATTGATAGCAACCTATGGCATTACAATTGATGGGAGTGAAGAAGCCCCTATTCGTGTTGTTGAATATGGCGATTTAGCCTGTTCCGCCTGTCGCCAATGGCATAATTTGGGCATCAAAGAACAGCTCAAGCAAGAGTTTGGCGATCAAGTGGCCTTTGAATACCGTCATTTTGCGGTCATTACAGCCACCTCACCCAAAGGTGCTGAAGCCTCTCAATGCGCTCACGAACAAAATGCATTTTGGGAATTTCACGACTATGTGTATGAAAATTTAGAAGCATACCCCAATTTAGGGTCTGATCGCTCTAAAGAAATTGCGTCAACTATTGGCTTAGACCGAGAAGCTTTTGATAGCTGTCTTGACTCTGGTAAATATCGCCGATTTGTGACTGATGCGATTAATCAGGCCCAATCTGATGGGGCACGCGGGACACCAACTTTTATGATTAACGGCCGTCAAGTCTCACCAACTTTCCAATCAATGGCCTCGGCTATTCAAGAAGAGCTCAATTAGTTCTTAAACAAATCAGGCCACGGATAACACGGATCAAAGTGTGAATATCCTTTAATCCGTGTTATCCGTGGACCAATAGTCACTATTTTTGGATGTATCGAATGAATCGTATTTTATTGATTGATGACAAGCGGTAAATAAATAACTTCATCCCCCAAAACCAATCCTTTTGCTTCCTCCATCGTTAATCCCACATAATTATCTAGCATCCCAATTCTTACCCGCTCATCACCGATGATTTGCTGAAGGTCTGCACTGGCTACATTTGATAAATTTGTAAGAAAGAGGTCTAAAGCATCCACTTGTGCTTGCGTGATAACGGCCGTTCCATCTCCATCGGCTAAACTGGCAAAATTATCTTGCCAAATCTGGGCAATGTTTACCGCTTCAGTGCCTAAATGAGTATGCGAAACAATTAAAATGCGGGCGATTTCAGGAGTCGACTCGTAATACATATCGATATAACGATTCCCGTGCAGCGTCTGGCGCATCACCCCGTCTCTTAGCCGCCGAATCATATCCAAATCGAGCAGATTTGTGCCATCCATTCGGGCCGCTTGTTCTGATGTACAGTGGAGTGCACACGCACAATCAATAATCACCGTCACAATCGCCTCATCGGTAAATTGGCCATCACTAATTTGATAACGAAATTCATCTGGGAATAAGGATGCATTGTCTAACAAACTGCGCGTATAAGAAATCATTTGATCAACGGGCGTCACCGCCGCCTCACCAAAAAACGCAGGTTGGGAAATAGTGACGGTTAAATTATCTCCATCAGGATCAAAATCATTTTCTAACACATTAAAAACATTTTCTGTGTACCCAGTTCTCATATCAACCACGTACATATCATCATTCGCGACAGGGGGTTCATTTTTCGGATCCACATCTGGATTAATCGTTATGGTCCAGTTATCAATAGCGTGTTCATAAATTAAGACGACATCTGCAGGAATATGCTGAAACCAGGGTGCTCGGGTCTGGGAACGGCCGTAACCAAACCGTATAGGTGACCCATCAGCAGAAAAATCAGGGTGGAAGCCTTCGATAAAATTTTCACCGTCATAAAAAAAAGTCGCATTCATGTCAGTTTGTGATTCCGCCAACCAATCCAAATAGTCAATTCGAAATTCTGGGCCATGATAAATAATGCCATCCTGCTCAATAATCATAAACCCATAAACGGCTTGACTTTGATGCAAAGGGGAGACTGATTCCAGTTTGTTAATTTCGTAATATTCAATCTCTTCAATGGGGCCATCGATAGCTGGATCATAAACTTCATGAAACAAATGATATGTTTGAATTTCAAAAAATTCACCCAATTCTATAGGCTGGAATGTATCAGTTGTGTAACGGGCGGTGTGGTCTGGATTGGCCATGACAGGTCTCTGTTCTGTCATAGTGTCCGTATCCCCTACGAGAAAAGCTGATTCTGCCCAATTCTCGAGTTCAAAATCTCCATCGTGAATAATTTTGGTTGAAAGATTCTGTGAGGATGAATTCTTTGCCAATGAGCGGGAAGTGCCGAGCAGAATAAGGGAAAATGCAAAAAGCAACAAAACAATACGACCAGTCAAAAATTTATAGATAGCCAAAATAGTTCTCCTTCGATACAGGTTTGTGATTGACCTAAAACTATCTAAACAGTAGCATGAGACCCATCGAAACATGTCCAAAAAAGGATTGTTTTTGTCCAAGGTTTTGGGGAGAAAAATTGGAATCGTTGCATTGGGTAAGCCAGACAAAGTACGCCCCGTCTAAATAAAGACGCAACCCTGACAACGACTATTGGAGACTGAATGAACGAATTACAACAGCTACGCGCTCAAATTGATGATTTTATGGGGCACCACCCTCAATCCCCCATTCCAGCAGACCAACGCTGGGATTTCAAAGGGTTGAACTACTACGATCACAATCCTATCCTTGTCTTCCAAGTGCAGCTCGAACGCTTCCCGCAAGCCACACCGATGGTCACGATGGAAACGAGCACGGGGGATAATCGACCTTACCGGAAATACGGCCGTTTTTCATTCACCGTCAATGGAGAGGAAGCGGAACTCACTATCTTCAGTGACATCTACGGCCAAGAATTTTTCCTTCCCTTCCGTGATGCCACCAGCGGCAAAGACACATACGGGGCAGGCCGCTACATGGATAACGGCCGTCCTGCTATCCGCCAGCTCAGCCCTGACATCTTTGTAATTGACTTTAACTATGCGTACAGTCCCTACTGCGCCTACTCCGAGGCGTACAGCTGCCCCCTCCCACCGATGGAAAACTGGGCAAAGGTGCCGATTGAAGCTGGGGAGAAAAATTGGAAGTAGTCGTTAAATGATTACTTGCTTTCTTGTTCTGCAACCCATTCAAGGACATCCTGAATAGGTTTTTCAAGCTCTAGGATATTGTGGCCGTGGCCAGGATAGATGATCAGTTTTCCATTGTTATTCGGGATTAGTTCCTGCGTTTTTTGGAGGAATTCAAGCGGAAAATATTTATCTAATTCGCCACCTTGTATCAAGGTAGGCTTTGTAATCCGCTTCAAACTCTCACTGCTGTCATGAGCAACCTCTGCCTTCGCTTCAATCAATATATCCTTTCGATATTGTTCAGTAACTACAGACTTCCCCAACATTGTGGGAGCCAACAACCACAAAAGCGGACGCATGATGGCAACGGTGAGTTGATTCGAATATAAAGCACCAGCCATGCTCGCCAATGCCTGACGCGTTTTATTCTGGTTTATCAATTCGGCATAGCGGTAATCTACTAATACTTCTTCTTCATGCACTTTATACGCTGCCGCACCGATGACAAGGTAATCACATAGCTCATAATGATCTGCGGCAAAGTGCTGGGCGACAATACCCCCATACGATAGCCCATAAATCAAATCAACATGACCCCCATATTCATTCTTTATAAGCTCTGCATAATCATCTGCGAAATCTTTTGTAGTGTACCCATCTGTCAAACCGCTACGACGACTGAGAAAGACAATGGAGTATTCATCAAGCAAAGGGCGCAGCGGTTTAGTAAACGAATCAAATAACCATCCTTCAGGTAGCGCATTCCCTGGTCCGCCAGCCCACACCATGGCGGTTTTTGGTCCGCCTTCAAATTTGACATACGGTATATCGTTCTTGGTTACACCTCGGGTTTGTGAAACTTTTGCCATGATATCACTTCCTCCATATCCCTATGGTTTTTCAAGATGAAGAATATCCCTACATTTTTTACAAGACAATTCCAATCACCAGCTTTTACAGAGTGCCAAGTTTAGCGGCAAAGTAAAAACATTAAGCATACGCACGATAATAAAGTTGCGGATTGCCTGCTTCATCACTGAACGTATAGAGCATGGTGCCATACCGTTCTCCAATGACGCGAACATTGCGCCAATCTCCGGTGGGTGGCTCGGTGGGGTACGCTCGGTCATCTTCCACTTCATACAGGGAAATCATGCCCGCCTCTTCTCGGAATTTAAAGTCAACAGAATCGTCATTTTTGCTTAACAGCTCAATATTTGTCCAATCATCCCTATCAACCATGGGCGCCCAATCCCCCCATGTTAAGGCATAAAGAGTGTGATTACGGGCAATATTCCGAAGGCGAAAATACCCTGTGTCGCCATGACTCCCCAAATAGGCAATATGCTGCCATTCACCTGCCAAGTGCGGCACAGGCTCTAGGTAATCATCAACTTGGCAGTAGAGCTGATACCCGCCCTCATAATCTTGAAAGGCTAAAATAGGGTTGTCGTTCATCACCCCCAACAGTGCCATATTTTGCCACTCCTCGCTCGGCGTGAGCTGCTGCCACTCACCACCTGAGCGTTGATAGAGGCTCCACTGAGGTCCTTCTTGAAAGCGGAAATATTGTTTTTCGCCATGCTGACCCACAAAAACGGCCGTTTGCTCTGAACTCATTGGGAACTGAATTGGTGACCATGCGCCGTCTCTTCTCTCTTGCAGTTGAACTTGATATGCATTGTCTACAAATTTGAAGGTTGGCACCCTATTATGAATGCCTAAAAATGCAATATCACGCCACTGGCTACCAGCAGGCTCAAGAATCGGTTCAAAGGAATCATTGGCCGGATCAAGCTCAAATAGATCGCAAAGCTGATTTTGGTCTTTTAATTGAACAAACTGTTTACCATCAAATACCCCTAAAAAGGTGATGTTTTCAACGGGGTCTTTTCCCGCTGATAAATTTGTCCAATTACCCCCATTCCGCTCATAAAGATTGCTAGTCACCGTTTCTTGGAACTCTTCTCCTTCTATCGTCTTGCATTGATAATAGTGTTTGCCGTTGAGTTCACCCAGAAAGTTAATCGCTTGCCAATTGCCTTGGGGCGAAATTTCTTGCCACTGACCGCTAACATATTGATAAAGATGATTGTTATTGTTTGCATCTCTAAATCTAAAAACGCCTCTTCCAAAATCACTACACGCAACATCTCGCCACTCCCCGGTAGGCATCGCATGGCTTTCTAAGCTTCCTGAATTATCCGGTTGATAAAGGGTGACCTGCTGGGCGTCATCTCTAAAGGCAAAAACAGGCTGGCCCGTGTCATCTCCTAAATAGCTCACTTGCTTCCACATTGACCCTGTTGGCATCAAGGCGCGCCAATAGCTTTTGCCGCTCCTTGTTAATATTTTAGATTGTGC
>JANQSK010001014.1 GCA_028284105.1 Anaerolineae bacterium | reverse complement strand
AAGGCACCCCTCAACTTTTTTATGGTTTGATTAAGTATGATTTAGAAACGGGCCAAAGTATTGAGCACAATTTTGGCTCTAATCGGTATGGGGGTGGAGGCGTTTTTGTGCCACGACCAGGTGGCACAGCTGAAGATGATGGTTGGCTGATTACGCTCGTTTTTGATGAAGCAGAATCTCAATCGGAGCTTGTGATAGTTGATGCTCAACATGTTGATAAACCACCTGTAGCAAGGGTACTCATTCCTCAACGGGTGCCTTATGGATTCCACTCGATTTGGTTAGAAGATGATCGACTTACCTCTGCGGGGGGATAAGCACAAAATTGCCAAAGTGCGTTTTCTTCATAAATTCTTTTTGCGCTTTGGCAATATCTTTTAGATCGAAGACTTGGTCAACGAGCGGCTTGATTTCGCCTCGTTCGATATACCTCACTAAGTTTGGGAAGACGGGTTCATCCCATGCCGTACAGCCAATCAAGCTTAAATCTTTGAGATAAAAGTCGCGCATATCCATCGTCACCATTGGCCCAGCAATTGCCCCAGATGAAGCGTAGCGCCCCCCTCTGGCCATCACTTTAAGCAAGTTTGTAAATCCTTCGCCAGCTACATTATCAATCACCACATGGATGCTTGACTCGCCTAATTCCTCCAGAAGATCACTGTCTCTGGTCAAAATGAGATCGGCACCCAAGCTTTTGACTTGTTCAATTTTTGATTGACTCGTTACGGCCGTTACATGCGCCCCGCGCCGTTTTGCCAATTGAACAACAGCAGAGCCCACACCCCCAGATGCACCTGTCACCAAAACGCGGTCGTTTGCCGATACTTGAGCGCGGTGTACCATATTTTCGGCCGTGCCATACGCACAAGGGATGGTTGCCAATTCAACATCCGACCAATCACAATTCACTACAAACACTTCGCTAAGAGGCGCTTTTACATATTGGGCAAACGCCCCATCAAAATCTGACGCCATCCAAATGTTTTCAATTGACTCAAAGCCGTTTAAACGCATGCAGGCTCGTACGATAACACGATCTCCGATTTTAACGGCCGTATTCTCATCCCCAACCTCAACAACCTCTCCGCAGCAATCTGTACCTTGAATAAAAGGAAACGGAGTCGTTTCATTCCAGCCACCATCCCCGATTTCATCCTCGCGCTCACTTTCCGAAAATTGCTCTGTCCCGCTTGACACTGACGAGGAATACCAGCCCAAACGTGTATTTATTTCAGTATTGTTTACACCAGCCGCCAAAACCTTTAACAGAACCTCACCCGCTCCAACAGTTGGTATAGGGACATCACAATAATCAAGCTGTTCATACCCGCCATTCCCTCTCGTCACAACCGCCTTCATGCTCGGTTGGTTCTGTGAAAGTTCAAATCGATTCTTATCATTTTGTTGTGATAAATAGTTGAGGTCTGTCATTATTTTGTTGTGTCCTTACGCTATTTGAATGTGAAAAGGCTTTAGGTTTGTGTTGCTATGAACGCCCAAAAACGCGATCATACATCACCAGGCTCCCAGCAACAGCCACATTATAGGATTGTTTGGTGACTGCTTCTAAGCTAACAATATGTTGGCACTGTTTGATAATTTTAGGAGGTAGCCCATGGTCTTCAGCCCCTAACAGATAGATTGCTTGTGGTGGGTGTTCAAATTCCCTAAGAGGGGTACCTCCCATCTCAACCGCGACGAGTTGGGCACCCCGTGGCCGATTAGCGAGAAAAGCTTCCCAATCTTCGTAATCCCAAAATGGAATATTTTGCATTGTTTTAAAGGAATCAGTCGATTCTTTTTTATACTTGTGGTTAATTGTAAATACGCCGGCCGCCCCCAATTGATAAGCTGACCGCCAAAGTGTGCCTAAGTTAGCAACCGTTTTGTTGCGATAAATGCCAATCGTGAAATAGCCAGAATCCACAAATGCCTCATTGCCCGTTCCCTGATTTGCGAAGAAGGGCCAGATCGGGATGCTTAATTCGATGTACTTTCAAAAACATCGTTGTTTTGGTATCCACCACCCCTTCAATCTGGTGGATCCGCTCTCGTAAGAGCTCATTCAAATGATCATTGTTGATACACATGACATCAACATGAAGATCAAATTCTCCCGCGACTGTCGCTAAAAAACCAACTTCTGGAAAACTCAGCAACTGTTCAACGACGTGATCAATTTGATTAGATGGACTAATTCGCAGATGGATGGTGGCAAATGCATGAAAACCCACATGGTTGGGATCCACGTTTCCAATAAATGAAAGCGTGCCTTGTTCCACCAGACGCGCTACGCGATTTCGCACTGTGCCAGCAGAAACACCCAATTCTTCTGCAATATCGGAATACGATTTACGGCCGTTATTAGATAACAAGGTTAGTAGGGTCAAATCTAAATCATCTATGTAAATTTTACTCATAAGCTTCAATAGCAAAGCATTTTTCTGCTTTTTCCGCAAAAATAGTACCTGTATATTGCAGAATCCGCAACGAGGGGATAGAATTTTACCGAATGAGAAGAGGAGGCACCTGTGGCAAACTACAAAAAGCATCATCCTGTTTCAGCAATGGAATTCCCAAGGTACTCAGGAATTCGATCTTTTATGCGTTTGCCGCAGGTGACGGACCTTTCTTCTGATGTAGATATTGCCATTGTTGGTGTTCCGTTTGATACGGGTGGCACCTACCGAGTTGGCGCACGGTTTGGTCCAAGCGGGATTCGGGATCAATCGATGTTATTACGGCCGTATAATCCAGCATTGGATGTCGTTCTCTTTGAACATTGCTCATGTGTTGACTACGGCGATCTACAAACAGCACCCGGCTATCTTCCAGAATCCCATCAAATGATTACTGAAGGGGCAGCCAAAGTTGTTGCCAATCCCAACGTGACTCCGATTTTCCTCGGCGGTGATCATTCAGTATCCCTCCCCTTACTTCGTGCCGTTCATGCCCAGCATGGGCCAGTTGGGCTCATTCATTTTGATTCACACAGCGATCTGTGGCACAGTTATTTTGATGGCAAAGATACCCATGGTACACCGTTCCGTCGCGCGCTTGAAGAAGGCCTTATCGACCCCAATCGCTCATGCCAAATTGGTCTACGAGGCTCCTTATACGACAAAGATGACTATCAAATGACCGTTGAAGTAGGCATGCTCATGGTAGACGCGCCCCAGCTTCACAGGCAAGGTATCCCCGCGACGCTATCGCAAATCATTGAAAAAGCGGGTGAAGGTCCCCTCTATCTCACCTTCGACATCGATTTTGTAGATCCGACGTTTGCACCAGGAACTGGAACGCCGGAGGTTGGCGGTTTTAATTCTGCACAATGCCAAGAGTTACTGCGTGGATTGACCCCCCTTTGCGATCGCATCGTAGCTTATGACATGGTTGAAGTGAT
>JANQSK010000361.1 GCA_028284105.1 Anaerolineae bacterium | reverse complement strand
TTGATAAATCTGGTCGGGTTAGCCTCCGAGTGCCTACCAATTGGCAAGCGCTTCGACCTGATCAGTGGGGGGCGCCACCCCCAGAACCAACGGCAGACGATCAGCGAGTGGATGAAGCTTTATATTGGATCGCTGTATCTTTGTCGAATTCGGGTGGTTCGCAGGTATCCATACATTTAAATCGGGTTGCAGGAAATATCATTTCCGCCACAAATACAAACACCGTACGAGAAGAGCTTCTGGGCGTGAGCGATGGCAAGCCATTTCAAGTGTTCCAGCTTAGAAACACACCCCTTTATATGGATAATGCGGCCGTAGACCCGCTGGAACATCTTGTGATACAGGTTCAGGATGAAGCTGACGTTTGGATTCCTTGGCAACGAGTTGAGGATTTTAATCAGGAGAACACGCCCCACTATTTATTTAATCCAGTTACCGGAGAGCTTAGTTTTGGCAACTTTCCAACAGGTGATGAAGATAATCCAGGGTACGGCCGTATTCCCGCCGAAGGGCGCCAAATTAAAGCCCACACCTATCGGTACGTCGCTGGTGGAAGTAATGGCAATGTGCCAGCCAATGTCATTAAGGTCCAGAGAACGCCCGTTCCCGGAGTCACGGCCGTGACCAATGAGCTTGCCGCTTATGGGGGGACCGATTGGGAGGCGGTTGAAGATACAAAAAGGCGAGGACCCCAGGCTATAAAAGTTCGAGACACTGCCGTGACCGTTGAAGATTTTGAGTTTCTGGCCAAACGAGCAACCACCGATGTTGCAAAAGTGCGCTGCCTGCCCCCAAAAAAGCGGACACCTACTGAGTGGATAACGACTCCATTGGAACGCACACCCGGAAAAGTCAATCTTATCATTTTACCCAATGACACAGCACGGCGTCCCGTGCCAACAACCGAGGTGATCAACGATGTTAAATCCTTTTTGGACGAACGGCGTACAATTACTAGCATTTTGATTCAGCCTTCGCCCCCCTTTTATGTGGAAGTATCCATAGCTGCAACGGTGTTTGTGAAGCCGGGGTTGAATGAAACGGCCGTTAAACAAGAGATTCAACAAAAACTATTCGATTTTCTACATCCTGTTACCGGAGGACCAAATCAGAAGGGTTGGGAAATTGGTCAAGACCTTTATATTCCCGACGTCTTTACAATCTTGGATTCCATATCGTCCATTAGCTATATTGAAGCATTGACCGTGGGTGGGGCCAGTGGTGTCCGTTTAGGAATAGAAGAACATCAGCTTATTTGTGCATCCGAATTGAACGATACTAACTATGCCATCACTGTAAATGAAGAAGAGCTAGAGCCATAATCGAGAGAATAATTATGTCAGATCGAGATAAAACATTCATGCAATTTTTACCAGCGATCTATTCTGAGGATGAAACCACTTCAGACTTCTTACCTAGGTTTTTGCATATTTTTGAAGAGATAATTGCTGGTATTGAACAAGAAGTTGACGATATACCCAAGTTGTTTAATCCATGGAAAACACCGAGTCGATTTGTGCCGTGGCTGGCAAAATGGGTTGCCTTGGAATTAAATGAAAATTGGGACGAACGTCAATCGCGCACACTAATACGTCAAATTGTCTCTCTCTATAAAATTCGCGGTACTAAACAAGCATTGGAAAGTTACCTCAGAATTTATGCTGGATCGAATTTGAGAATTGATGAGTTACCAGTTGATACAGAGCCGCATCTCTTTCGGGTGACCATCAACTACCCATCTTACGATCCTGTCAGCCGCGTCCGTAGAGCTCGCGAGGTACGGGCTATCCTTGATAGAGAAAAACCGGCTCATACTCATTTCAGCCTAGCGATTGATAGTCCGACTATGCAAATTGCCATCCATTCTACAATTGGAGTGGATACCATTTTGGGCACAACTTAATCACAGCTTGGGAATAAGGAGAATAGAATGGCAGATGAAATCAAACGACTTCATTATTATGATCAACAATTTTTAAGAGAGCCAGATTTTACGGACGAGCAAACGTATCACTTGGAAATGCGTCGTCGTCACAATCGTCTTTTACACGGATGGGGAATCGCTGATGGATTGACTGTTATCAAAAAAAGCGCTCACGTTATTACAGTTCAACCTGGAATGGCGGTCGATGCTACTGGACGAGAAATTATTCTATCAGAACCACACGATATAACATTTTTAGGCGGTGCTGGAGAACGAAATAAACGCTATTATGTAACAATTCGTTACCAAGAAGAGTTAACTGACCCACCACCGCCCCAAGATATTATCAATCCTTCTGATAGAACTCGCGTCACTGAATCACCAGATTTCCCCTCTCCTAGTTCCTCTGTTTCTACCCCAGGAGAAACTCTAATTTTGGGTCGGGTTAGGTTGGCTAATTCAGGTAACGCTCCTATTCACAGCATCAATCTTGACAAACGTCAATATATTCCAGGAATTGTACCTAGTGGTGCAATTATTATTTGGACTGGCGCGGCTTGCCCCCCCGGTTATGATCGTGTTGCCGAACTAGATAATATGTTTTTACGCGGCGGCACCAATTATAATCCAAATGCTGGAGGTAGCGACACCCATACTCATACCGTCCCTTCCCACAATCATTCGATACCCAATCACAATCATTCGATACCCAATCACAATCATTCGATACCCAATCACAATCACTCGATACCCAATCATAATCATTGGGTATCAGGGGTTGATACTGGAACCAATGAAACTAGTGCTTTTGAATGTAACAATTCACGCATTGTATCTGTTCATGGAAACAAAGGAGAAGATTGCGACAAGGTTCATTCGTGGCATCATCATTATGCGCCAGGTAGATATACAAACAACAAAACTGGACTCAAGACAAACAACAAAACTGGACTCAAGACAAACAACAAAACTGGACTCAAGACAAATTTAAGTGGAAACATAGATACCACCTCACAAAGTTCAGTGCCTCGTCATGCAACAGTTGTTTTCTGCAGAAAAAGATAAGGGGAAATATTGATGAAAATCAAGATAAGCAACATAGAAATTGATGAGACAAGCGAAATTATTACATATTCAATTCAAATATTAGATAAGAACGGTAAGGTTATGCAGGAATTATCTGATTTGAGTATGAATACTGAAGAGTATTCAAAAAGGAGAGTTATCTCAATAATGCGTAAGGTGGGATTACAGCATCATTCAAAAAAGAAAAGACCAATTGGGTTGAATAGAGAAAAAATAATCAAGGAACTAAAAACCCTTGAACTAGAGTTGGATGAGTCAAAGATATTAGATGGGGAATTATTTGCAATTGATCGGGAGTCTGATTTTCTTCCTAAACCCCATTCTAGAGATGAAGAACCTAATGAGAATGCTGTGTGAAGAATGGGAGTGCAATTGTTTATTTCAGCGCAATGCCCTTCGTGTCTTGTAGCACTGCAAGGGTTAAAAAAAATTAGAGAGGAGTATGACATCCCCTTCTCGATCTACATATTAAAGCGTCATCTAAAAACGAATCAACTCATTGCCGTTGATGAAGCGCATAATTGGTTTCCTTGTCCAAATATACCAGGGGTTCCCGCAATATTGTTCGGAAATAAGTTGTTTGTAGGAGATAGGTGCGGTGATGCGCTCTTGAATGAACTTGAGGCTGTTCAAAATCATT